>JAFSXL010000002.1 GCA_017444125.1 Rickettsiales bacterium
AAAACCATTTGCAAAACACTTTTCTGCATAACTTAAAAAGTGATTATAGTCGCTGTTTTTATAGTCATTTTTTGTTAAATCAATTTCCAAATAAGTATGTTTCGGGTTAAATATTGTTTTATTTATCCTCCACACCGGCACCGGAGCACCCCAGAAGCGGTTTCTTGTAATACTCCAATCTCTTGCGTTTTCAAGCCATTTACCGAATTGTCCGTCTCGCACGTGCTCTGGAATCCAATGTATTTGCTTATTCAGCTCGCACATTCTGTCCTTGAAATCAGTCACCTTGACATACCAGCTGCTGACGGCCTTGTAAATCAGCGGTGTGTCGGTCCTCCAACAATGCGGATAATTATGCAAATATTGCTCAGTTTTTACCCACAAATCCTTGCCTTTGAGATATTTTATAATGTCATCATTTGTTTCAAAAACCTGTTTGCCGCGCAATTCAAGCGTCTCCTCTTTGTCGCCAAGTTTATATTTTATCTCGTGTAAAGCTTCACTGTTTTTATCAAAACATCCACCGGCATCCACGTGGCAAACCACACCAATGTCGTTTTTCTTGCATAAATTAAAATCGTCCTCACCAAAGCCAGATGCAATATGAACTATCCCTGTTCCATCTTCTGTTGTGACAAAATCTCCGTCTAAAACCTTATGCGCGTTGGCAATTTTGCCTTCAAAAAAGTCAAACACTGGCTCGTATTCCAGCCCCACAAGCTCCTCGCCCTTGAAAATCACCTCCTTGTGGAATGGTGGCTCGTTGACTGGCTGCCTGCTCGCGTCTTCAGTTATTTTGAGTTTTGAAAAGTCCATGCGCCAGTTGAAAAATGTGAAAATAATTTGCAAATGAAATTATTACGCTATGTTAAGACAAGCTATTTATTTATGTTGCGCCGCCCGCGGCCAAGCCCTCGCCGTTTGGCTGCGCCTCGCTGCGCGCAGCTGCCAAACGCGCTCCGCCCTGGCGCAACAATCTAAAATCAATACAAAAATTTAACAGAGCACATCAATCGCTCAACTGGCTGTGGGTTATTTCAAATCTTCCATTACTTTCAGTAAATTACACCCATACTTCAAATCAGTGCTACTCTCATAAATGGCGGTATCAATTTCCTGAAATGTTTTGTTAAAACACATTTTATTTATTGCATCATCCGACACCGCTCTGCTTCTTGCACTTCCTGATTTTAAACCGATAAGCTTACCTGAACCGGGTCTACCGTCATCAATTTTAGCATCTAACTCGCTCGCAATTTTAGCAGAAAATGCGGCAGATGCTCCATTATAATTTCCATTATCCGCTCTGTTTGCCGCGTTTAAATCTCCACTTTTTGTTTTGTTCCAAATAACGATAGCATTATGATTTTTTATACTTGCAGCAACATTTTGATTTTTTAATTCATGTCTATTTTCACCACCAACTGTTGACAAACCATAGCACGAATTCAATCGTTGTTGAAATCCATAATTAGTATCATTGTATGCATAATTAGGAATATCACTAAAACCAACTAAACTTATGAAATTTTCGCTATCAAAACTTGACTGAATACTGTATCTATAATTGTCATAGCTATCGTGGCTTGTTCCTGATGTTTGATAAATGTTGGGACAACCACCAAAGGAATTTGCGTAATCATAATTCCTGTATTTAGTATCAATCAGACCGCTGCGCATTAATTTTGTTGCCGTGCAAAATTTACTATTTGCTGTACCATTTAACACATGTTTGCTACCTGCATTTACAGTAGGAAAAAACTTACTGCAAAATTGCGCATTTGTTAATGTTTCCGTTGAAACGGAAGTAGTTCTATTTGGAATAACCCCTGAAAACATTAATACTCTCATTTGTCCTCCAAATTCAGCATGTTTTAAACATTCTTTATATGTCATTGCCGATGGAACAGTCCTATACGTATCATAAAACTGATGAAAAGCCTTCTCATAGTAATCAAATTCAAAGATTATTCTTTGAATTTTTGCTCTATCAACAATTTGACGACCAACTAACAATGAACCTACTAATAAAGATAATATAAGAAGAACAATAGATAATTCTATTAAAGTAAAAGATTTTTTAAATATAAGAGATGATGAAGTTCTTAAACTACTCTCTCTCTCTCTCTCTCTCGCTGCGCGAAGAGAACGTCTTAAGTGATGAAATTTTCATATAAAAACAAGTTATAACAGAAAAAGTATAAAAGAGAAAATGGAAATGTCAAGAGGGGGTGGTGGTTGTGTGGATACTTGCATTTTACAATTTCACTTCCACAGTGCGCGGACACAGCAGATATGAACCTCTTTATAGTGGAGTCGCCGGCAAAAGCAAAAACGATAGGACAATATTTGGGAAAAAATTATCAGGTAATAGCTTCAATAGGGCACATCCGCGAGTTGTTGCAGAAAAATGATGGGGTTGATGTGGCGCATAATTTCAAGTTGAATTATCAGATAATTGCGAAGTCAAAACCGCAGGTGAAAAAGATTTGTGATTTGGCTAAAAACTGTGAGAAAATCTATCTTGCAAGCGACCCTGATAGGGAAGGGGAGGCCATAGCGCAATCGCTATATGAGGTTTTAACCGCTAAAAAAGTGGCCAAGCCAGCGCAGTTTTATCGTATTACTTATACAGAAATAACAAAAAATGCAATCATGAACGCACTGGAAAACCCGCGCAAGATTGACAACAATCTCGTGGACGCTCAGCAATCACGGCAAACTTTGGACTATTTAGTTGGTTTTAATTTGTCGCCAGTTTTGTGGAGAAAACTTCCAGGAGCTAAGTCAGCAGGGCGTGTGCAGTCGGTTGCACTTCGCATGATTGTTGATCGTGAGTTTGAAATAAAAAAGTTTGTGCCAGAGGAATATTGGACGATAAATTGCGGCCTGCAAACAGCTAAAAATGAGAAGGTTGACGCGCGCGTTGTCAAGTTTAACGACAAAACTTTTAATGTGGATTATCCTAAAAATGAGGCCACGGCGGAGGATATTTGCAAAAGCATCAAGTCGGCAGGGGAGTTCAAAGTCATCAAAAATGAGACAAAAGATGTAAAACAGAACCCTTATCCGCCGTTCACGACAGCGCTTTTGCAGCAGGATGCAGTGCGAAAATTAGGTTTTTCAAGTAAAAAAACCATGACAATCGCCCAGCATTTATACGAGCAGGGGCTCATAACTTACATGAGAACCGACGGAATGACGCTGAGCGGAGCCGCTATTTCAGGCATCAGGGATATTATCAAACAGTGTTTTGGCGCTAATTATCTGCCCGCGAAGGCCATTGCGTATAAAACCAAGCAGAAAAATGCGCAGGAGGCCCACGAAGCAATTCGTCCGACACACATGGATAATACGCCTGAAAAACTGGCATCAAAGCTTGAAAAAGATGCCACGCGGCTGTATGATTTGATATGGAAACGCACTATTGCTTGCCAGATGATGCCAGCTATTTTTGCTCGTCAGACCATTGATTTAGAGGCCAAAGAGGGCGCAAACATTGTGCTTGCTCGCGTGAACGGCAGCCAGCTGAAATTCAACGGTTATCTCGCGGTTTATAATATCAAAAACGAGAATTACGAAGTTGGCGACGAGGATGACAGCGACAAGCTAATTCCGAACATGAAAGTTGGTGATGTTTTGGGTGTCAAGACAACAAAAAAGGAGCAACATTTCACCAATCCACCAGCGCGTTACACAGAGGCATCACTCATCAAAACACTGGAAAGTTATGGCATTGGAAGGCCGTCCACGTATGCCACGATTATCTCAATTTTGCAGGACAGGGAGTATGTGAAAATTGAAAAACGCCAGTTTATTCCAACATCGCGCGGCATTGTCGTGAGCGTGTTTTTGAAGCAATTTTTTACGAAATATGTTGAGTATAACTACACCGCGAAGTTGGAGGAGGATTTGGATATTATCTCCGATGGAAAGCTGGAAAAGTTGAAATTTTTGAACGATTTCTGGACGCCGTTTCACAAAAATGTTGAGGACATCATGAAGACAGATTTTGATACGATTTTCAAACCTCTCAATGACATTTTTGGCGACTATTTCTTGGGCTCCGAGGAGGCAAGAAAATGTCCAAAATGTGGTGGAAAAATTGGTCTGAAAAGCAGTAGAGCAGGGTGCTTTTTTGGCTGCATGAACTACCCAAATTGCAACTATGCAATGCCACTGGAAGGCAAGTCAGAGCACTCATCAAGCGGTGAAAGCCAGACAATTAACCACAAAATCTATGGCGAGGTCATAATAAAAAAGGGGCCATACGGGCGCTATTGTGAATACAACAAGGACGGAAAAATCAAGCGCAGCAGCTTGCCGGATGGTGAAATTACACCCGAAATCTTGGATTTCTATCTGTCGTTGCCGCTAAAACTTGGGCAAGATGACAACGGAAATGAAATCTCTACAAATATTGGCAAGTTTGGGCCATATGTACTCTGCAACAAAAAGTTTTATTCCTACAAAGAAAAACCTTACCATGAAATCACGCTTGAAAAGGCAAAGGAAGCCATCGTGGCGCAGGGAAAGAAGGTAAAAAAGACAGTAAAGAAGAAGTGATTTTAATCGCTTTTTTTTATTAATATTTTGCGTATAATAAATATTATGGGAAATAAACTTCACGCAATTAAATTCAATATTTCTTTTTTATATTTATAATGATTGGTTCCGGTTACTACTTGACCTTTAAATCCGATGTTTTATAAGGTGACCCGAAAAAGCCCCCAAGATAGTGGGCTGGGCGCCGTTTTTGGAATAAAAAAAATAGGCAAATTTGCTGTTAGATTTTTGTAAAACAAAATGCTGATGTCTCCCGTGCCTGGATTGTGGTCCTCAACCATTTCTACATATTTCTGTGAGTTTTCACGTGTTCCGGTAAAACGAAAATAAACAGAATATTGCGACATCTCAAAACCTGCGTCAAGCAAGAACTTCCTAAACTTGGCCGCTTGCTTCCTTTCATGCGCTGTATCAGTAGGCAGATCAAACATCACCATCATCCACATATATTTTAGCGCGTCACATTTGAAATAAAATCTTTCTCTGCTCCTATCGTCTGCCACGCTACATTATAATTAAATTTTTATTAAATGAAAAGTTGTTTTTTTTATCTTTTAAAGATTTCACAAACGCCCAAATATCATTTTGAATAATTGTAATAAGTTCAGAAACTCCGTCCCCATTGCCATTTTTAAACTCTTTATGCAACAATTCGGCAAATTCCCGTTTGTATTCTGGTGTCAATTCTTGTTTCTCGTTATCTTTTCCTTCAAACATTTTATAGACCTTCACATCAATAAGTGGTCTGTATGGCTCCATCAAATCATCAACAAGACAAAAAGGATTGAGTTTATTGTGGTGCTGAATTCCAAAGGAAGGATTTAACCCACCAGCAACAACAAATCTTGCTACACAAGCCCTTATAATTGCATAACCATAATTCAAAAAACTATTTATTCCTCCTTTATCAGTATTTCTTACAAAACCATCACCAAATAATGTATGAAAATAATATCTCGCAACCTGTCCTTCAATGTTTGTAGTATCACCAGACAAAACATCATTCCACAAATTCTTAATTTTATTCTCCTTGCCAAACAAGTCCAGCACTCTTGACTGATTTTTGATTTTCTCCTTCACAATCTCCGCCCAGAGTTGTTTTTGAAGTGGTTTTGAACTCTCAATCTGTATTTGTTGAATTTCTGTTTGCTTTTGCTGTCCTACAAACGAAGTCAAAATGCCACTTGGCATAAAGTTTTTACCAAGAATTATCAACGGAATTCCGTATTCACACAATGCTTGAAGTAGGTTGTTCGTATAAACTACACCTCTTGCGGTGATAAAAATTGCGTGGATTGTGTCAAATGGAATGTCCTTCAAAACCTCATCGTGCTCCTTTATCCTCAAAAAACCACGATATGCAGTCAACTCCTTGTTGTCCGTTGAAATTTCAATCACATTTTGTATCATTCCATTTATCACTAAAACCATTATCAACCAATTTTCCAGCAGGTGAAACAAACACTTTGCGGATTTTGTATTTTTGCATAGTAGAACCTGGCAATGTAATACTTTTTTCATCTCCTTTTTCCTTTGTTATAAAATCTTGTCTTACAACAACAGAACCGCTACTATTAAGTTTTTTCACTCTAAACAAAATTTCAATTTTGTCTGTCTTGTGCTTTTCACATCTGTGTAAAACGAGGTCTTTAATTCCTTTTGGAAGTTTTTCATCATCTTTTGCAAACTCACCGACAACCATATCGTTTGTTTTCAACCTCATCACTAACCTTGCCGTTGGGTGTTTTTTCTTCCACAATGCTTGTCCTTTATTCAAAGTTGCCATATAATTTGACAAAACTTCAACTTGCCATTTTCCCCTCTCTTTTGTGTAAAACTTATCTTTTGGATTGATTTGGTAAACATCTGCACAAAAATTATTTCCTCCAACAAACCATTTATATGCTTTTAATGCCTTTTGTTGCACCATTTCCAGCAATTCTTGCTCTTTGTTTTGTCTTTCTTCTTTTTGTTCTTTTGTTTCATTTTCAGGCGAACGTCCTTCA
>JAFSXL010000029.1 GCA_017444125.1 Rickettsiales bacterium
CGACAGGAGCCTGCCCGGTCCTGATCAGAAAGCCAGTGCGGAGCCCGGGGTATTTGCCGACATGGTTAAGGCCATCAGGAATATCGAACGAGCGCTCGGACACAGCGAGAAGCACTGCACGAATTCCGAGGCAAAAAAGTTGTTGTCCTTGTCGCTTATGTCATCTTCTTGGAACATCCATTCGCGCGCGGGTGCATTGTCAAAAAAATATTGCATCAACTGTTCGCAACCTTTATTTTTCTTGGCTGACAATGAGAAAATCTCCTTGAAACGACCAGTTTTCCACATCTCATCGGCCAGCAAAATTTTCCTGTCAATATCAATCAAATCTGATTTGTTTATGACACCAATAATTGGCACACCGCTCTGTTTTGTTTTCTCTAAAATACTCTTTGCAGAGCCATCAAAGCCGTCTGAACCGTCAACAATCAGACAAATCAAGTCGGTTCCACAAAAACCTTGCCATGCCTCCTTGACAATTTGGTGCTCCAGCTGACTGAGTTTTGGCCTGAAAATTCCAGGCGTATCAACAAAAACCAACTGACAGTCACCCTGTGTAAGAATGCCACGCACGTTCTCACGTGTAGTTTGTGGTTTTGGTGAGCAAATCGCAACCTTGCAGTCCATCAGCGTATTCATCAAGGTTGACTTCCCAACATTTGGCCGCCCGCAAAATGTAATTGTCAATGATCGCCTCATATCCCCCCTATTTCCACAACTTTCACATGCGCCGTCTTGCCCTTGATGATGTTGACTTTGCTCTTTGCAACACGAAAATACTTTGCAAGTTGTTCTATCACGCTCGCATTTGCCTTTCCATCCTCCGGTGTAATTGTTGTCTTGACTTCAAAATTGCTATCATCTACCTTTCTCACCTCATTTTTTCCAGCATTTGTTTTGACTTTGATGGTTATGCGCACTTTTTTATTAGAAAAGGAGAATTGTAAAATTCAATGGGTTATTTCATGCAACTATATTATCAAAAAAAACAAATTTTTTATTTTCTGAAAAACTCTAACACATCCTCCCCAAACTTATCACTAAATTGGCGGAATTCTGCGAGTGTTAGCTCATAAAAATACTTGCCGTTCTGTTCACAATATTTTACAAGAGCTGAAATAATGCCGTGTGCATCACGGAAAAAGACACCTTTTTTCACCAAATAATCAACAAGATGCGTAGCGTAGGAGTAGCTATTTTTGACTGCGCGCGCCATGTTATCATGCTTTGGTTTAACTGTTGGCAGGAACTCGCACATGATGTCAATGATTTCTTCAACAATATCAAAGGCCTCAAATAGGTTCTTTTTGTCCTCTTGCAGGTCCTTGTTATATGTCATTGGAATGCCTTTGATAGTGGTTAAAATCGCCATTTGGCAGCCAAAAACGCGGCCTGTTTTTCCGCGGACAAGTTCAAGCAAATCTGGATTTTTCTTGTTTGGCATCAAGCTGGAACCAGTGCAGAAGGCATCGTCAAGTTCTAAAAATCCAAATTCTTCTGTTGAGTAGATAATCATGTCCTCCGCAAGACGTGAAAAATGCACTGCGATAATTGACATACAATTTAGTGTTTCCACAACAAAATCACGGTTTGAAACGGCGTTCATGGTGTTAGAGATTGCACCATCAAATCCGAGTTCTTTGGCCGTGAAAGCTCTGTCCTGTGGCAGAGTTGAACCCATTAAACTGCATGCACCGAGAGGGCACCGATTTACACGCTTTCTGCAATCCACAAGGCGCGCCAAGTCCTCCTCAAACATTTCCTTGTAGGCATCCAGATAATATCCAAATGTTGTTGGAATGGCCTTTTGCAGATGAGTGTAGCCACACATCAGACAATCTTTGTGTTTCTCGCTTTGCTGTTGCAGTGTCGCAATGAGCTTTTTTAGTAGCTCTACCGTGATGTCAACATGTTCGCGCGTCCACAGTCGTAAATCTGTTGCAACTTGATCGTTACGACTGCGCGCAGTGTGGATTTTTTTTCCAACATCGCCAATCTCCTTCACAAGCGCATTTTGAATTGCGTAGTGAATATCCTCATCGTCAACTTTGAACTCAAACTTTCCGTCCTCAACCTGTTGAAGTATCTTCTCCAGTCCACCGAGCGCCAGCGCGAGCTCATCCGCCGTAAAAAGTCCCACTTTTTCCAGCATCTTTGCATGCGCCATGCTGGCTACGATGTCCCATTTCGCCAGCCGATAATCAAACAAAATTGACTGATTAAACATCTTCATTTTCTCGTTCAGCGGCTTATCAAAGCGCGGAGACCAGGTTTGGCACTTTTCTTTTGTCATACTCTACTGCAAGCCGTCAGCTATACGACAAGCCAGCATAAAAATAATAAAATGCAAGAATTTTAGATATATTACGTGCTTGTTTTTTATTTACACTTATCAAAGTTATTGAACTTAATGTATTTAAATTAAAATATTGACAAAACAAAATAAAAAAAGTAAAATGTCATCGTATTTTTATGCAAACACAACAAAAATCATTCTCTGATAAATTTATTGAAATTATAAAAGATAATGTCGATAAAAATATATTTAATGCAGAGAAAATGAATGATATGGAAAACGGATTGCGACTTGTTGATAAAAAAACAAATCATAGTGATTGTTTGATATTTAAAACAACATTTTATGACCCTAAAGAACATGACTTTGTTGTGCTTCTATGTAACGCAAACGCAGTGTTTTTTGATGCAGAAAACATAAAAGACATAAATATTGTTAATCAGATTGATAAATTGACATCTTTAAATAATAAAAACGAATTTAAAAAACTATTTAAGAAAACAGTAGAAGAATATGAAAGAAAAAGAAAATATGCAGGCATTAGCAACGAAACAATTGAAAAAATAAAATACGGCAGTATTTCATCTGATGATTTTGATAAAGAAAAAAACAATCAAGAAGCATCTTTTTTTTTCTAACTTTCTTTCCTTCGGTAAAGGAAAATAGTAGCTCAAACCACAACTCTCTCCAACTTTGCACCGCAGTTGTTAAGTTTCATCTCAATATTTTCGTAGCCACGGTCAAGGTGGTAGACACGGTCTATTTTTGATTTGCCTTCTGCCACCTGAACGGCACGCCAAGCCATTTCTCCGCTGCGGAATACAAATCTAAATATTGGAACATGTGGAGATTTATATGTGGAGAAATGGATGTAGGAAGAAAAAAATTGACTATTTCATGTTTTCCGCTATAATCATATATGTGGTTTAGAATTTCAATATATGATGAGTGATGATATAGACGCTTTCTGTAAAAAGGC
Organism: Rickettsiales bacterium; assembly: GCA_017444125.1. GTDB lineage: Bacteria > Pseudomonadota > Alphaproteobacteria > Rickettsiales > Deianiraeaceae > UBA4311. The sequence continues at coordinate 3,276 of JAFSXL010000029.1, forward strand.
AGAGTTGTTGTTAAAGGACGACAATGATCTGTATAATATGATTAATGAATATGAAGATAAAAACTATACAATGTTATCTTGGAATGATCCTATGAAATACATTTTTGATACTAACGGTTTTGATATCGTGATAAATGTAGGAGATATTGTTCATTCTTACGAGAAAGAAACCAGCAATGTGGCAGATCAAATAAAGCGTCATATCAATAATTTAAAACCAAATGAAACGAAAAAAATTGCAGTGGTATTCGATCGTGGTAGCCATTGCGTCGGAATGGTTATTGGAAAAAACAAAGATGGAAAAAGTTATATTTTTCTTGACAGAGAAAATGAGAAAGGGAGATACTTGGGGTCAAAAAATGGGTTTTTCTTGGAAAAAATTAAGGATGCGGTTGATCGCATAATATTAATCCCTCAGTTACAATCCGATCATCAAAGTTGCTTTATCTATAGTTATATATTATGTAAGGCATGTGAGAGAGATGAAAGAGCCAAAAAGTTAATAGAAAAGGCTTTCGCGGAAGAAGATAAAATTTACAAACATAAAGACGAAAAATTTCCTGGTGCATTGGCTAATGAATTGCCTCTATTGTTGCAACTCATATATCAAAGGGAGTTTGGTAAACTCGAAAAAAATATAAAAATTAATGATAAGATAATAAATACAATGAAAGCAATCACCGACAAAGATCACGAAGGAGACTTTTTTTACCAATGCGAGAATCCAGATAAAAGAATGAGTAATGTATTAGGTTTTCTTACAAAGGTGGCCGCCTCTGATCCAGAAGATTTCTTACAGATAATTGACTCCATGATATATGAACGTGGTGTTAACGACAATAAAACACGAATTCATGATTCATTTTTTAAACGCATACTTCAATGTTATGGTATTATACCAATGTTCGGTGAAAAGCAAACCTACAATTCTTACAGATTAGGTGAAGCAAAGCAAACCATAAATCCATACACTAAACGATATCAAATATTTGAGAATAATAACTTTGGTATTCTCGGATTGTCATCAAGGGCTGATGAAGTTAAAAATGACATAAACATGATTTATGATTCATATTTAACTGGAAAAATAAATAATATAAATGCCATCACGGAGATAAGTAAACTAAAACAACGACACAAAGATTTTTTCGGGTTAAAATAGTGTTAAATCATTCCACAACTCTCTCCAACTTCGCACCACAGTTATTGAGCTTCATCTCAATGTTTTCGTAGCCACGGTCAAGGTGGTAGACACGGTCAATTTTGGATTTGCCTTCTGCCACAAGGGAGGCCAGCAACAGCGCTGCGGAGGCCCTCAAATCAGTTGACATAACCTCAGCGCTCTTCAATTTTGTGCCACCACTTATGATTGCATCTCCGCCGTGGACTTCAATCTTGGCACCCATACGCATCAGCTCGGCCGTGTGCATAAAGCGATTTTCAAACAAATTTTCAGTTATTACTGACCGCCCGTTTGCCATGATGAGCGGTATCATCATCTGTGCCTGCAAATCAGTTGGAAAGCCAGGATAAACGCCCGTCTGGATGTCGCAAGGAGTAAACTCATGTCTTTTGAATGCACGCACCGCAACCTTGTTCTCACCATTGTCATCATATTTCACTTCTTCCAAGCCAATTCCGACTTTTTCAAACACATCTGCATAGCTCTCAAATGTCTTCATGTTGCAGTTTTTCAATAGCACATCACCGTCTGTTATAGCTGCTGCAATTGCGTACGTGCCTGCCTCAACGTAGTCCTCTGGAACAATGAACTTGCATCCACCAAGTTCTTTTACTCCATGAATTGTGATTGTTTCAGTTCCTGCACCAGATATGTCCGCACCGCATTTGTTTAGGAAATCCGCCATCGCAACAATGTGAGGTTCTTTTGCAACATTACGTAAAATTGTGGTTCCATTAGCTAAAACAGCAGCCGACATCAAGTTTTCCGTTGCACTCACCGAGGCCATTGGAAGAGTGAAATCTGCACCTTTCAATCCGCCTTCTGGTGCCTTAGCGACAATATATCCATCCGTAATTTCAATTTTGGCATCCATGGCTTCAAGTCCGCGCAAATGGAAATCCACAGGTCGGACACCAATAGCACATCCGCCAGGAAGAGACACTTTTGCTTCGCCAAACCGTGTCAACAGAGGCCCCAGAACGAATACGGACGCGCGCATTTTCTTGACAAAATCATATTCTGCAACCAGCTTGTTGATGTTTGAATTGTCTATTGTCATTAAAGAGCAGTCAGGGCCATATTTTTCAATCTGCGTTGCATCAAAAGAAACCTTTGCACCCAAATCTAATAACAACTGCGTCATTGAGAACATGTCCTTGACATTTGGCAGACCAATTAAAGTAGTTGGTTTAGAACACAAAACAGAGGCTGCCATAAGCGCCAGTCCTGCATTTTTTGAACCTGAAA
>JAFSXL010000030.1 GCA_017444125.1 Rickettsiales bacterium
ATCCGCCCTCGCTCCGCTCGGGCTCCGCTCGGCGGCCAAACGCGCTCCGCGCCGCGCAACAAAATTCCCTCTTGCAATCAATAAAACCTGTTTTACAGTGATAGCGTATGAAGTTGTTAGTAAAGCATTTTTTTTGTTTATCGCTTATTTTGTCAGTTATCAGTGCATGTAGTAGCTCAAATGATAGGGCAAGAGGCAGATTTTATGCTCCAAATAGAACACCTACTGTGAGCGATGAATTACGTAGTGATGCTGACTTGGAAATGGCAATCAATCAGTCATTTAAAAAAAGCCAAAAGCCAAGAAATAATTTAGAAGAAGGCCAAGCATGGGATGCAAACAAACAGATTACCATAACAAAACAAAAGACCAAAACTGCACAACAAAAAACAACAACGGTTGCGAGTGTAAAAAAAAGTGATTGGCAATATGTTGAAAACCCACAACAAGCACAAAATAATAACAGGCAGCAAGTGGTATATTCTGCATCAACAAAGGCACCTAATGCAACAAATATCCATGGCAGTTATGTTGCGCCGCAACAAGTAAAAACTCAACAACAAGCGCAGTCTGCACAGATAAATACATATACAAAGGCAATAGGACAGTATTATATCCAAGCAGGATGTTATAGCCGTGAAGAAGTCGCGCTATCACAAGTTGCAAAGCTGAAAGCAAACGGCATAAATAATGTGCATGTTATGAACGAAGGAGGCATGAGTAAAATCCGCGTGGGGCCATATGCAACCAAAGAAAGCGGCGCAGCTGTATTGAACAAAATGAAAAATCAACTCGGATTTGTTGATAGTTTTTGGAAATATTGACATTTATTTTGATAACTTTACTAAAAGATAAATTAATTTTTGATTGATTTTGTGCGTGTAATATGGAAAACAAAGATTTGACCAGAATATTCAAGGCGGCAGGTCTCAATCATGTTGACGAGGAATTGGTAAAGGATGTTGCACGTATCATAGAATGGCAGCAGATTTTGAAGGAGGTCAATATTGAAGGTGTTGAGCCAATGTATAATACGCTTGGCGATAGTGCAAGATACATATCAAATGATGATGTCGTGGCAAAAGAAATGGCAGATATTTTTGCAAATGCAGCTGAGAAAGAAACGGACGGGCAAGAAACATTTTTTGTTGTGCCGAAGGTGTTATAAATAACATGGATCAAGATGATGATAAAACACTTGGAGGCTTTAGTGATTTGCTTGCGGATATTGGAAACAATAACAATAGCGAGCAAGGTGATGATGTGGTTGCTTTTCACAAGACGCAATTAGCAGATGACAAGCTACTTGCCAGCGTGTTTGGAAGTAATAAAGAGGATAGCATAAAAAAAAATTCAGATAACCATCAACCATTGGTGAACAATAAACTAAAAAATTATCATGCAGGACACAGACAAAGAGCAAGAGAAAGGTTCATACAAATGCCAAGTTTGGCTACTGATGCTGAGCTATTAGAATTGCTACTGTTCACAATTATTCCGCGTGCCGACACGAAACAAATGGCTTACGCGCTAATTGATAAATTCAAAAATCTGCGTAATATCTCAAATGCCAAGGTAGAAGAATTAAATGCACACGGAGTGAACGGAGAGAAAATACATTATGCTTTCCAGCTTTGTAATGAAATAGTGGCAAGAATACTACAAAATGATTTAGAACAGCGCCAAGCAATAGATAGAACATCAAAACTGTTGAAATATTGTAAAGTCAAAATTGGAACATTGCCAGAGGAGGAATTTCATGTTCTGTTCTTTGATAACAAAATGCGGCTAATTAAAGACAAAAAATATGGTATAGAAAATGTTAATGAGGTGATTTTACATATTCGTAGTATAATACAAAACACTATTGAACTGCATTCGTGCAACGTAGTTTTAGTACACAACCATCCATCTGGTGATTGTGCGCCATCGCAAACCGATATAGAAACAACAAATGAAATAAAGCAATCCCTGAAAAGCATTGGCGCAAAATTGTTAGATCACATTGTTGTGTCCGGGGATAAATGCTATTGTTTTAGCCAACATTTTCTGTTGAAAAATGATTAAAAATTGACTATTAACCATAATTTAGTAGCATGTCCGGCATGGGCTGGATAGCTAATTTATTCACAGGTCATAAGGATAACAACAAGGATAAAAAGGATAAGAACAAAGATAAGAAAAAAAGCGAAAAACAAGAACTTACTCCTGAAGAAAAAGCCAATGGTGCTAAAACAATACAAATATGTCTCATAATAATATGTCCTGTGATATTTGGCACGTATTATCTGGTTAAACAGGCAATAACGGCAAATAAAAAGAAAAAAAATGAAAAAACCAACAAGAATGGCAAACCACCAAGTCATATAGATAATCTAATAAAAGCAGAACAGCCGGCACTCCAACAGAATAATTTGAATTCCGTCAAAAACAGTTTTGAAAATATCAACACAAATAAGCAAAATACTAATTACGAAGAGCAGCAATATGAAGAGCAGCAATTTTCAAATGGGCAAAATCAAAGGTGCAATCAAAAAGGCCAGCAACAAAAAAATGAAGAGGAAGAGGAGATGGGGCAAGAAAATTATGATAATCAAGAAAAACGTAAATCTTATGGGCAAAATGATGCATTGGATGATGACGAAGAGGATGAGGAGGAGACACAGGATGTCTACCACGGACAACGTGTCAATCGGAATAGTTCATACAGTGATGATGAAGAGGAGAACATGGAAGAAATGCATGCAAGCACCAAAAATAGCTTTGCAAAAAATGAAAATTTTACAGACAACTATTCAGAAATAAATGAAAATCAGCAAAATTCACTTGAACAACAAAGTTTTACAGAAAATAATAACAAAAACAGCAATAAGACAAACGAAAATGAGCTTTACAGCCAATCATATGACAATATCAACAATGTAATGGAAGCAAACAATCAGCGCAAGAATTATCAAAGTGAAAGCGTAGGATATAGTGCAGATAGAGAAGAGGTAAATTATAATAACGAGAATTATATTGACAATACAAGGAATTATCAAGATTGGTCAAGGGGCAATGACCCGCCAGAAAGAGCAAATCAGGATGTTTTCAATCAACAATATGAAAATTATCCTGAAAAAGAAATCAACAACCAATCTGTCAACAGAAGATTGACAAAACACTATGACTTAAACACTTGCAACGATGCCAAATGTAAGCGTTGTGGAGGATATCGCTATTACTAATTTTTTTACTTTTTTCTTTGTGAAATTACAATACTCTTTTGAATGAAATTATGTTGCGCTGGGCGGAGCGAGTTTGGCCG
>JAFSXL010000031.1 GCA_017444125.1 Rickettsiales bacterium
CTCACAAACTTCTCAACGTCAATATCATTGAATTTCTTATTGGAAATGCCAGTTGCTACACCGTCTTTAAAGGATATGCATACTATATTATATGTTGGCCGTGCAAACCTGGCAAATGCTATCCGTGTTCCATCGCCACTGGCATAGCACATGTTATCATTTATTGGCGCATTGATAAAAGTTGGTGAGCCAAATTTGTTGACAATTTCATCAACCTTGGCGGAACGCTCAACCATTGATTTCATTGTCTCAACATCACCTTCCTGCATTTTGTATCCACGGTGCACGGGTGTGCATGCAACACCACAAAATACCAATGAAAATATTGCACTTTTGAGAAAAAACCTCATCAGGCACGAGTAAGAAAATATTTTTTATTTGCAAATGGTTTTTAAAGTTATATAATAGTAAAGAGGTTTAACTATATGTATAGCCAAGAAAATCGAGATCCAAATATTTGCACGCTTGATTTAACACTTGCCAGCTATGCAACGGTGATGAATAGACTTAAGAATTTGCAACAAAAAAATATCATTGGCGAGATAACTGTCTGTCAGACAACAAGCAAATTATACAGAACAGTTCGTTTTCGTATAAACGACGACGTTAGTGATCTTAAGAGAAAGTCAATTCTCAATTTTTATAGGACAAAATATGGATTAACTGAAGACGAGAAACAGTTGTTGCGCGATGTTGACAAAGATCTAACAAAAGTAAAACATAATGTAAGTTTTTACTTGGGCAAAAAGTATCACAAAGCACAAGATTTTGAACGAGCATTAACGAAGGATGGAAGTGACTTGTACAATACAAGGATATATATACGCAGAGGTTCAAAGTATATCAAAAATATTAATAAAAAGTTTGCGAAAATTGCAGAATTAATAAGACACAAATGTTATTGGGAGAAAAAGGTTGATGTACAGAACGGATTAGTTTTTCACACAGTGAAACCACAAATTAAGCGCAATGCAGAAGAAGCAAGGGAACTTATGAATGAGCTTGTCAAATATTCTGCTAATAGAAACAATGTTGATGCGGCGCTTTTTGAATTTAGGTCAAGCATACCTAATAATAAACGAGCAAAAATAAGCACAAACAATAAAAAATCAATGCATAAGGATTAATCTAATCAGAAACTACATATACATATTTCTCTCGCAATTTTTGCGGTGTATAATGGTTTTGTTTAGTGTTATTATCTTCCCCTAAACTGCCCCAATAACAGCTTCTGCAATCTCTCCAAGCGAGCAGTTGCAACATCAAGTGGAATTTGGTCTTTCATCAACGCCGCAACTGTGTTTGGACGAGGTGAGTAGATAAACGAAAAGCACGGCGCGCGATAGACAACCTCCTCCACGAGGTCAATGGTTTGCTGGAAATCCTCTTCTGTCTCACCGGGGAAACCAACAATAAAGTCAGAAGAGAATACCATGTCTGGCACAGCATCGCGGTAGCGCCTGATTATGTCAAGGTAGAACTCTCTGGTATATTTTCTATTCATCTTTTTTAGTATTGCATTACTGCCCGACTGGACTGGCAAGTGCAAATATGGCATCAGTTTTTTCTCCTTTGCATGCAAGTCAATCAGCTCCTGCGTAATATCAATCGGGTGCGAGGTGATGTATTTTATCCGTTCCACCGCAGGGATTTTAGCCACCTCTTGGATGAGCTCCACGAGAGTCCACTTGTTGTCTGCTATGTCTGTGTATTTATAACTACTAACATTCTGTCCTAATAGGGTAATCTCTTTTGCACCAAGCTTTGCGAGTTCATTGGCCTCTTTTAGGATGTCCTCGGCTTTGCGTGGAAGCTCGCGCCCTCTGGTATTTGGCACAACACAGTAAGTGCAAAACTTGTTGCATCCCTCTTGAACTGTGATATATGCATGCTCGCCATCAAATGTGGTGCGTTCTTCGGCCAAGAAATCAAACTTTATGTTGGCATCCAGTGCAAGCTCTGATAAGTGAGTTTTACGCGCCACAGCATAACCTTTGCGTAGAAAAACACTTGACAAAATACGTTCCACAAACGGCAACAACTGCAAGTGTGATTGTGGCGACAATAATATATCAATCGAAGGAGCTTTGGCGAACATTTTCTCGCGCTCAACTTCTGGCACGCATCCAAGCAAAGCAATCACCATGTAGCGCCCGGCCTTGCGCATTTTCACCTTCTCCATGTTGATGCGGCCAACTTCAGAGTAGATTTTGTGCGTCACTTTTTCGCGGATGCTGCACGTATTCAAAATCACCAAATCGGCACCTGCGTAGCTCTCAACCTGCCGCCAACCCTTCTGTTGAAGGTTTCCAATTAGCCGCTCGCTATCGTATTCATTCATCTGGCAACCAAATGTCTGGATGTAAAATGTGCGTTGTTGCATGAGGATATAGAGAAATGGGAAGATATAAAATTCAATGCTGAAAAAATATTTTTGTTGCGCGGCCGCAGGCCTTGACTTGTCAAGGGCGGAGGCGGTCGGCAGCGGCCGCGCATGCCAAAGGCCCCGCACGTCCAATGGTGCAAAGTGCTTTTCGTGCGCAGGGGCTTTGGCGAGAGACCCGCAAATTTTTAAATTTTTTTGGGGTTTATACTGCAAATTTTTTTCAAAACCCGTGTTGCGCCGCCCGAGGCCACGCCCTCGCCGTTTGGCACCGCTACGCTCCCCATCGCTGCGCTCGTCGGCCAAATGCGCTCCGCGCCGCGCAACATTAACACAAACCACCTCTTGACAATTATTTTTTGCATTTTCATGTAGCATATATGTTCGGAATAGTAGCGGTTGGGGATAAGCAGTATAAAATTGTCCCAGGAGAGGCCTGCATAATGGAAAAAATTGATGCCGAGGAAGGCGCTGATGTTAGCTTGAAAGGGCTCGTTTTACTCGCAAATGATGGTGAGGTTGTTGTTGACAAAAACTCTTTGCAGGGATACACAGTTAGTGGTCAGGTAGTGAAACAATTTCGTGATGATAAAGTTATTGCCTACAAAAAGAAAAGAAGACAGGGATACGAGAGAAAAAGAGGCCACCGTCAATACAAGACATTGGTTCTCATTAAGGAAATAAAGTTATAGTATAAGGTTTTAATGTTATGGCACATCATAAAGCGGGTGGTTCTACCAAGAATGGTCGTGATTCGGCGGGTCGTCGGCTTGGTTTGAAGGTTTGCGGTGGCGGTTCTATTACTGCCGGTGCAATCATTGTTCGCCAAAGAGGAACAAGATACTTCCCAAAAGATAATGTTGACATGGGAAGAGATCACACAATTTTTGCACTCATTGATGGCACAGTTGAGTTCAAAAAGACAAAAGACAACCGCGTACTTGTTTCAGTGAAGAGCGCGTAAAAAATATTGACGATCAACTCTTTTTATCATATAATTTCTTGTTTTTGTTGAATTATATGCATAATGAGAAGAAAAGAATGTTTGATGCGGTATTTGATCGTGTAGAGAGAAATGAAGAAAAGATAGACGTTGATAACACGAAAGAGTTGTCAATATTTTTAGATTGGATAGACAAATTTCAACGTGATAATAAAAATTGTGCACATATATTTGGTAATATAACTTTTAACGATTTTTTAAGAAATACCTATCAACAAATGCAAAACAGAGATTTTGACGATGCAAACTCAATGGAAAAACAAGATGTAAAAGAAAAGCAGGAACTAATCAAAGCATATTTTAAAGAGTATAGAAGTCGCAAAAAATTGAATAAAATGTCAAAAACTAAAATAAGCGCCCATCGTAATTCTGTTAATTATAAGCACAATTAAAAAACGATAATTATAACTAAACATTGACAAAACTTGTTAATAAGTATAAAATATATTGTTTTAATTGTATCAAGATGTTGTCAGATAATCATAACAAACAAAATGTTGGCACGGCAAAATATAGAAGGAGAAATGAAGTAGAAGATAAGACAGAATATAAGCCATACGTAAGCAAGCATACTTTTAAGAGGAGAGGAAAGAAAACGTTGAGACAAAGATGTGCGGAAGTATGTAAGCAAGATATGGTTGAGAGTAATAATCACAATTTTAAAATAGTAAGACAAATAAAAAACAGCAAGCCAACAAAAACAATTTATAAAGTTGGAGAAGAAGAACACATTTTTATGTAAAATCCTTCTTTGCAAGATTATCCAGCTCCTTCACCTCCCTCAACAACTTCTCCACCATATCAAAAGTCAAGGAGTTTGGTCCATCACTGAATGCATGGTCTGGGTCATTGTGAACCTCGCAGAATAGCCCTGCAATAGGTCTCGCTGCAATGGCTGCGCGCGCTAAAACTGGCGCCATAGTTCTGTCCCCGCCACTGACATCACCCAGTCCGCTTGGCATCTGCACCGCATGCGTGGCATCCATAATGACTGGTTGGCCCGTCTGCGCCATAATTTCCAATCCGCGCATATCAACCACAAGATTATTATAACCAAAAGTTGAACCACGCTCTGTCAAAAGCACGTTGTCATTGCCAAAATGCGCGCACTTTTCAACTACTTTTTTCATACCATCAGGTGCCATAAACTGACCCTTCTTGACATTAACAACCTTGCCATATTTTGAAGCACTTTCCAGCAAATCTGTCTGCCTGCAAAGAAACGCTGGAATTTGCAATATATCAACTACTGGTCCGATGATTTTACACTGCTCCGGCAGGTGAATGTCTGTAATCACAGGGCATCCGAAATCCTTCTTTATCTTCTCAAACACTGGAATAGACTTCTCCAAACCAATGCCTCGCTTACTATTTATACTTGTCCTATTGGCCTTATCAAAGGATGCCTTGAAGACATATGGAATTCCAAGTTTTGATGTCAAATTAACCAAGAACTCTGCTACCATATATGCATGTTCTGGGCTCTCAATCTGGCATGGCCCACCTATAAATACGAATGGCAAATCATTCCCAAAGACAACCTTTCCAGCAGATATGTGCTTCATAATAAATCAGTTAGTAATTATCCAGTTTTTTTAATTGTCAAAGATGTAGTAATCTTGACATCATTTCATGCAAGACAGCACATAATAATTGAAAAGTTAAACAAATTACTTCGCCATCTGAGACTATGCTTTAGCGATTTGTATATTGCTTCTTGTTATGCTCTTCGCACAAATATGCTCTGTTCCGCGCAACAACAATTTTTTTCAAAACTTTTTGACATAGGGAAAAATTATGATAAAATAAAGATGTTCTGAAATGAAAACCGAAGAAAAGAAAACCACTAAAAAAGAGAACAAAGTTATTCAATTTCCGCCAGAAAAAGAAAAAAGAAGACAAATTAAAAACAACCTTGTTCATCAGGCAAATAATACTATCAGCAATGTCAATCAAAAGACAATTACTTCTTCTTCAAAAACTCTTTAACAATATCTTCTGTTGTGCAATCATTGTTTTTAGCAATTTTGAATACTTCTTTATACACTTCCTGACTTGTAAAACCAAGCGTTTTTAGGGTTTCCACTGCATCATTTATGACAGAACTGTTTTGTGCTTTCTTAGACTTTTTGTTGTCTTCAAACTGCAACGTTTTTTCAACTTGCTTGCTATTTTTTACTGCTTTCTGCTTTGATACTATTGGCACTGCTCTTACAACCGGTGCGCCGTTGAATTCCATGACTTTTTGGTTGATTTTTTCAATCTGCTTTTTCATTTCAACCGGAAGGCGGTTTGCCAGTTTTGCACCAATGCCACTGATTGAACTGAAAAACTCGCAGTTGTTGGAGAATATTGCCTCGGTTATTTCCTCGCATGAGTAGGTTGATAAAATGTTGAGCGCTATTTTTGGCCCCAAGCCACTGAGCTTTATAAGCTCCTCAAACCAGCATTTTTCTTCCAATGATGTAAAACCATACAACGTGTCGTCGTCCTCTTTGATGATTTCCTTGATGAATATGCTTGCAATCTCGTTCGGTGCAAAGGTGCATGCATCACCCGCCTTCATGATGACTTCGTAGCCGACCGCTGAAATGTCGGTTCCAACTTCAATGATAATTATATCACCATACTGTCCTGCAACTCGGCCAGTTAGCTTGCCAATCATAGTTATGAGGCGTAAAACATTAGATCTTTTTCAACTTTTGGTTTGTGGTGAGTGATGCGCAACAGCAACAGCAGTGATGGTGCGATAAACAGTGATGATAATGTGCCAAAGAATATTCCACAGATGATTGTCAGACCAAGCTCAAAAATAGAACGATCACCGAAGAACAGCAAGCTGGTTGTTGTAATAATTGTTGTGAATGAGGTCAACACACTTCGTGCAAGCACACTTTTGACACTGGTAAGAACGATGGACGCCACTGGCTGTTTTCTATCCCAGAGGTTTGAACGGATGCGGTCAAACACCACGATTTTATCGTTAATGCAATATCCGATGATTGTCAACAGTGCCGTAAGGGTGATGAGGCAAACCTCTATTTGCATGGCGCTTATGCAACCAAGAACGAGTAAAACATCATATACCAAAGCAAGCACGCCGCTGACTGCAAATTTCCAGTTGAACCTTATCATCATGTAGATACCGATGCAGGCAAATGCAAACAGGCATGCGAAGATGCTGTCTTTGAGGAAGCTGGCGGTCATTTGTGGAGATGCGAAGTCAGTTTTGACAATTTTGATGTCCTTGTTGGCATTCAGAACTTCCTTGTAAATACCAAGTGTTTCATCGTAATTTGCGCCAGTGTTTGCGCTCTTAAAGAGATAGCCGCCATCAATTTGTTGGTGAAAGACAGATGTGCCGAGTTTTTTGGAGATTTTTCCGGCAATGTCGGCGCCGTTGCAGTCATTGCATGCTACTTCAACAACAAACCCGCCAGCAAAGTCAACACCTGCATTAAATCCTTTTTTGTGGCAGATGAACATGGACGCACCAAGTAGTAGTGCACTCACGAACATGATGCAGAATTTATGAAGATAGATATTTATTGTTACTCTTTCCTTACTCATTTTAGCTCACAAATGGCATGAATACGTACTTCACCGTCTCGTCATCAACCGAGCGGATAAGCATTGGTGTGCTCTCGTTATTGATTTGGATACGGATGATTGATGATCCAATGTTCTCCAAGATTTCCATCAATAAGCGGAAGTTGCAAACGAGCTGCATTGGTTCGGCCTCTGTAAATGTGCCCTCAATGGTTCCATCTGCGTTGTTTCCGTTGTCCTCGCATGAGATATAGACACTGTCTTTTTTGATTTCCAATTTGATGCGGAATGTGATTTCTGCGGCTAAGGAAATGCTCTTGATTGTGTCCTTCAAGTCGCTTGTTTTGACCTCTAATGTCTTGTTGTTTGATGTTGGGATGACTGACTGATATTTTGGGAACGCTGTGTCAAGCAACTTCGTGGTGTATGAAATGCCGCGGACGGAGATTTTCACCATGTTTTCTGTGTAGTCAACATTGATTTCGTCCTCAACATCGCCAAGCATCTTGACAATGTATTCTGCTGACTTCTTTGGCACCATCAAATTTGGAACAGGATTGTCATTTTTGCCGTTTCTTTCTGCAATTCCTAATCTCATTCCATCGGTTGCGACAATGAAGATTTTGCCCTCTTGTTTAGCGTCTGTGTGGATCATTACGCAGTTCAAGTGTGGTTTTGCGCTGTCAACACAACAACTGACTGCTTCAATGGCGCTTTTTAAGTCCTGAGCATTGATTGAGAAGCTGTTGCTTTTGTCAAATTCTGGTGCTTCAAAGTAGCCAGGGTGGATGTCAACAAGTACTAATTGATACTTGACATTTCCAATCAGAATTGACAATTTACTCTCATCACTCTTGTCGGTTGAGACCTCTATTTTCTCGCTCGTGCTCTTTTTTACGATGTTCTCAAAAATTTTTCCCGGCACAACAAAACTGCCTTCTTCCTCAATGTCACAGTCAAACTCAACCTTTGTGTAGGCATCGCCGTTGGTCGCACTGATTTCAACTTTCTTTCCAACATTGAAAAGTATTCTTGGTAAATTGTCTATTCCGCCTACAAACATTGGTGAAACTTGGTCTATAACTTTCTTCAATTCAGATGTTCCGATAGTAAATTTTGCCATAATTTAACGAAAATACTTGTGAGTTTATAAAATAAAAGTCAATAGATGTGATTGGAATTTGTTGCGTGGCGCGGAGCGCATTTGGCCGCCGAGCGGAGCCCGAGCGGGAGCGAGGTCGGATGGAGCGAGGCGCAGCGTAGCGGTGCCAAATGGCGAGGGCGTGGCCTCGGGCAGCGCAACATCATTTTCATCTTTTTAACTTAATTTACCATAATGATGAATGTATTCGGCCACAATGGATTGCGAAAGTTCTTGAAAAGATGGTTTCTGGTTTATATCTTGGTATATTACACACATCTTTTTGTCCTGTATTGCTATTAACGTATGCATTCTGATAATATGTCGTATTTGTCTGCGAATTTTATTGCGATCATGTGCTTTTTTGACAAACCTTTTTGGTACAATTATACAATAATTTCTGCATTTTTGCCACGGTTTCTGTGGTGCAATAAATAAAGTAAGCACAACAAATTAAAAAATGCGCTATTTTATTTGCAACTAAAATGTGTTGC
>JAFSXL010000032.1 GCA_017444125.1 Rickettsiales bacterium
CAAACCCACTCCACGCCAATACAACCAATCAATTATCGTATTCCTCAGCAAATTTTTTCAGCTTTTTGATCGCCTCAACTTCAATCTGTCTAACACGCTCTTTTGACACATGCAGGCGCTCACTCAACTCCTCCAATGTGTGCTTTTTCTCACTCAAATAGCGCCCCATAATAACCTCACGCTGCCGTTCGTTTAGCATTGCCAAGCTCTCGCGAAATATCTTTTTACGGTACTTCTCGTCTTCCTCGTCTGCAAATTCGTCATCAAAATTGCCATCGTTATTCGCAATCGTATTTAGCAAACTGCCACCCTCGTGGTTCGGCGTAGGCGCTTCCAGCTCAATATCGCGGTGCCGCAAGCTGTCCGTGGCCTCGGCCATTTCAAGATTGCTCACCCCAAAGTGCTGCGCCAGCTTCTTGTTCTGCTCGCTGTAATTCGTGTCCGCGCCAATTTTGAGCATCTGCTTGACACCCTTCAAGTTGAAGAGAAGCTGCTTTCGAAGTGCCACCGAGCCCACTTTTACCATTGACCACGATTTCAAAATGAAGTCCTGAATGCATGATTTTATCCACAGCGCGGCGTAGGTTGAAAAGCGCACGTGCTTGCTGCGATCAAACTTTTGAAGCGCCTTCATGAGGCCTGCGTTGCCCTCTGCGATGAGGTCCATGATGTTGATGCCGTAGCGCCGATATTGCAGCGCGATTTTCACAACCAGCCGCATGTGGCTCAGAACGATGGCCTGCCCTGCTTGCTGGTTGCCTTTGTCAAAATACTCATTAAACAGTCGCTCCTCGTCCTCCGCTGACAGCATTGGAAACTGCGACACATGCCGAATATACTTCCGCAGCACATCGCCCTCATCAGACGTCGCCAGTGAAAACTCGTTGTCAATGAGCTCGCCATTTTCACAACCACCGCCATTATACAAATTATAAACCTCGCTATCGCACTCGTTTGAAGCCAAACTGTTCTCCTCTGGAACCACTAAATCAGTGGATTTCTCGCTCTTGCTCATTCTATTTCACAGAAACTCTGTCAAAGGAGACAATCTCCAATTTGGCGCCATTGTCCTTGTTGAACTTTGCCAAAACCTCTCCGACAGTGCTCTTGTTATCCAAAATGAATGCCTGCTTTGTTAAGACGCTCTCTTCAAAGAATTTGCGCAATTTTCCATCAACCATTTTGGCGGCTATTTCAGCTGGCTTGTTTAGTTGCGCGACTTGCTCTTCGTAAATTGCTTTCTCGCGTGCAATCACGTCAGCACCGATACTCTCCTCGCTCAAAGCCAACGGAGACATCGCAGCAATATGCATATTTACTTGCTTGACGAGCAATTTTGCATCTTCACTTTCGCAGCCGGCCGCAACAATCGCCGAGACAATCGTTCCCATGTTGTCCTGACCTTCAACCTTGTTGTGAACATAAAAATGTGCGCTCTGACCGCTTGTCAAGTCATGATAAACCACTTGACTTAATACAATATTCTCACCGATTGAAGCAATGCCTTCTGCGATTGCGTCCTTGCCGTTCTGGCCGTTGACATCCGCGCTCAAAAGTGCATCAACAGAATTAATCTTGCCATTCAGCGCCGCCTGTGTTAGATTGTTGACAAGTGCTTGGAACTTTTCATTCTTTGCAACAAAATCTGTCTCACAGCTCAACTTCACAACTGCAATTCCGTTTGCGTTTGAAGCCACACAGCAAAGCCCTTCCGCAGTAGCTCTATCGGCCGTTGATGATGCCTTTGATATGCCTTGTTTTCTCAAAAAGTCAAATGCTTTGTCATAATCATCTCCGCACTCTTTTAATGCCTTTTGGCATGCAGAAATACCAGCACCACTTGCCTCGCGCAATTTCTTAATTAACTCCAAGTTTCCAGCCATATAATTATTTTTGTTCGTCTTTAACCTCGTTGCCCATGTCTTTAATTGAGGCATCCTTGTTTTTGCCCTTCAAAAGAGTACTCATGTCAACGCCGCTTTCCTTCATTTTGTCTTGAACGCCAGCCATAATCGCCTTTGAGAACTCCTCGCAGAAGAACTTTGTGACACTTGCGCTGTCGTCATTTGATACGATTGGATAGTTCACATCCGTGATGTCTGCGTTTGTATCAAGTAATGCAATGGTTGGAATACCAATTGCGAGCGCCTCTTTGACCGCCAAATAGTCCACAGTTGTGTTGAAGACAATGACTAAATCAGGGCGTCCGCGGAGGTTCATAAGTCCGCCAAAGCTTGACATCAACTTGTCTCGGTTTTTGGTAACTGTCAACAGCTCCTTTTTTGAGAGCCCCGACTCGCCGTCCTCCAAGATTTTGTTGTATGAAATCAGTGTTTTGATTGACTTTGATACAGTGTACCAGTTTGTCAAAATGCCTCCTAACCAACGGTCTGTAACGTAAAATTGTCCACACTTTTCAGCATATTCCTTGACAATCGGAGCCACTTGTGGAGCCGTTCCAACAAACAAAATCTTCTTCCCCATGCGGCCGTATCTGTATAGTGTGTTCAATGCTCTCTGAACACCTGCATATGTCTTGCGCACATCAATGATGCTTATGCCATTTTTTGTTCCAAATACGTAGTCCCTCATTTTTGGGTTCAAAGCGCCAACGCGGTGTCCCATGTGAACTTTCAAGTCAATCAAGTCCTGAATTGTAAAATCTGCATTATATTCAAATGTTGCCATAAAATACATGGACAGGATAATTATAAAATTTAATTGTCAAGAAGGAAATGGGTGATATGTTGAGCTGGGTGGAGCGAGTTTTTACTCCGAGCGAGGAGGTGCGTAAGCGCCGACAGGAGAGCGAGGAGATTAAAAACCGCGAGGGCGTGGCCTCGGGCAGCGCAACATAACAAAAAATTAGTAAGTTGAGGAAATGAACAAAATTCGGTTGCGGGGGCTGGATTTGAACCAACGACCTTCAGGTTATGAGCCTGACGAGCTACCGGGCTGCTCTACCCCGCAATACTCCGCGAGTATAGAAATGGGTTTTTTAATTGTCAAGATAGTAAAACAAACACGCCATCATTGCTTGAAATCTATACCCACAACAACGATTATTTGCTGGTTTGATTTTTTTGACAATCTTTCTTTTTCTTCCCAACAATCCTTCTCATCGCGCGACCAATAGTTCCACCGCTGTGCCATTCGCCATATTGCTCTTGTGAAATCTTACGGTGTTTTATCGCACATGCTGTCAATGCATCACATATAGCAAGCACCAAAACACATGATGTTGTCGGAACTGGAAACCCGTCTATAGCCTCTTCTTTGCAGTCATAAACAATGGCAATGTCGCATTCTTTGCCTAAAAATGAGTTCCTATTGCTGGTTATTCCGATACTTTTGATACCATGTTTTTTGCAATACAATACCACATTTTTCATCTCCTCCGTATTTCCAGAGTGGGACAGCGCTATGAGAATATCATCACTCTCAAAACTGCCGAGATCTCCATGCACAGCCTCAACTGGATGAATAGAGAAGCTTGGAATTCCTATTGACGCAAAACACGCAGACACTTTACGGCCAATCAGACCACTCTTGCCAATACCGCTCGTAAGAATACGTCCTTTTGATTTTGCAATCAGTTTGACTGCAGCAATGAAATTCTTGTCAATGCAATTTTGCAACTTTTGCATTGCATCAATCTCCTTCTGAATAACTGAATTAGCTATCTGAATATTCTTATCAACCATAACAAATTTCATTATAGAAGAAATATTTTATTGTCAAATCTCAACTTTTTCTTGCATTTGTTAAAAAATTTGCTAATATTACTGGTAGTTTTAAGATTTACACTATGACAGGAAATTATGCGTTAAAACAGCGACGTAAGAT
This sequence comes from Rickettsiales bacterium, assembly GCA_017444125.1. GTDB lineage: Bacteria > Pseudomonadota > Alphaproteobacteria > Rickettsiales > Deianiraeaceae > UBA4311. The sequence goes on from JAFSXL010000032.1 coordinate 3,847, forward strand.
TGAAGATTTAAAAGCTAATTTAAAAGGTCGGCCTGGAACTTATAATACAGGGGATAAAGAAAGCAACGATGAAAGTCAGTCTAGAACTTATAATACAGAGGATAAAGGAAGCAACGATGAATTAATTAAATTTTGTGAATCAATTCCAAAAAAGCTAACAGAAAACAGCGTTTTTGAGAACAATCAATACAAATATATCAATCATTTGGCTAAAAAAGGAACAATAAATGGAATTATGAAAGCTAATAAAATAAGTAATTTAACCATTCAACAATTGGTTGTGGCTTTTGAAGCTGAAATGGATATTTTTAAGTATTTGATGTCAAAACACAAAAACAGTAGAGCATTAGCTTTTGTTAAACTAATCGTAGAGCCGACCTACGACCTATGGAAGAAAAGTTGTCAAAAGGAAATAGACAATGCAATAAAAGAAGGCACAATCACAAGCGACATAACTAAAGATTATGATAACAATTATGACATTGTTACTCACCAAACCGCGAAGGAGTATTTAGATGCTATATCCAAATATCAAGGTAGAAACGAGTTATATAGATACAAACCAGATGGTAAGTCATTTGTTGAAACTTGGTACGGCAAAAAACATAGAGATTCATGCATTGAAGAAGAAGATTCCGTAGAAATAGATGGAAATAAAATGTACAACGTGAATGGTATACTTAATTACCATATAGGTATTCAACGCGGAATTAATGTATTACGGGAAGCAGCAAAAAAACATAGACACACACGAGGTAATATATTCGCCGATGAGTTTAAAAAGATTGTTAATGCCTCTCAGAAAGTTTTGGATCTTGCCTGCAGTAATCCTGAAAAATTATCTAAAATGGAAGATTTTTGTTGAAGGCTCAGTTTTTTACCTCTAAAAAAGAGCAAACATGCCAACAATCAGAACTAAGTAAAGTATTTAAACGTGCCACACTCATTCCAAACATCTCCCCCTTGACAATAAAAATCCACGTATAATGCAGGTGCGTTTTTTAAAAAAATTTAGATGTCTGAATTGAACGTAAGAAAAACCGACTTGGTTTATGCATATTTTGATAGCTTTGCACACAGTAATATTGGTGCTGTCGGTAGCGTTGTTGATGGAAAAGTGGTTTCTATTGATCGTAAAAAAGGGATTGTAATTGTTGACGCGGGCCTGAAAAGTGAAGGAATAATCCCAATGAAAGAGTTCTTCAAGAAGGATGACGAGCAGAATTTGCAGGTTGGCGACACAGTTAAGGTATATGTCATGTCAGTTGACGGCCACAATGGAAACTTTTTGTTGAGCCGCGAGAATGCTATAAAAGAAGAGAGCAAGGCCAGATTGAAAGCCGCTTATGCCAGTGGTGAGGCAATTGAAGGTATTCCATTTGCCAAGGTCAAGGGCGGATTGTCAGTTGACTTTGATGGCTTTATTGCTTTCTTGCCGGGCAGCCAAATTGACGAAGGAAATGTCACAGACATCAGCTATTTAGTTGGTAAAAAATGCAGTTTCAAGGTTATCGGTTTTGATGAGAAAAATGCAATCGTATCACGTAAGGCAGTCATTGATGACACATATAAAGATGCAAGAGAGAGCTTCTACGCAACCGCTCACGAAGGCATGACAGTGGAAGGAAAAGTCCGCAATATTACTGATTACGGTGTCTTCATTGACCTTGGATTTGGTGTTGACGCATTGCTCCACATTGCAGACATTTCATGGTCAAAAATCGGCCACCCATCGGAGGTTTTGTCAGTTGGAGAAGAGGTCAAAGCCAAAGTTATCAAGTTGGATAAAGCAAACAACAAAATTGCAGTCAGCATGAAGCACTTGACTGAGAACGCATGGCTGAAACTTGTCAAAGATGTTGAAGTCGGCAAGGCAATCAAAGGAAAAATTACGACAATCACGAACTATGGTTTGTTTGTTGAAGTCACCAAAGGAGTTGAAGGAATGGTGCATGTCAGTGAGCTCGTGTGGGGGAGTGGTGGCAGTGAGAAGTTAAAAGAATACAAAGAAGGTGATGAAATTGAGGCCATGGTCATGGAGATTGACGGCGACAAACAGAGAGTTTCGTTGTCAGTGCGCCGCTTGTTGAGAAACCCATGGAAAGAATTTGCAGAGGCTCACAAAGAGGGAGAACAGTTTGATGGAGAGATTGTCAAGGTTGTTGATTACGGTTTCTTCGTTGCAGTCGGAGAGGTTGAGGGGCTTGTCAGCTTGGAAAACCTTGCATGGTTGGCCGATGTTGACGCGTTGTCAAGATACAAAGTTGGCGACAAAGTCAAGGTTGTCTACTTGTCAATAGATGACAAATTCACGAAGATTGCATTCGGCATGAAGCAGCTTACGGAGAACCCATTTGAGGCACACAAAGATCTGTTCGTGGTTGGCAACAATGTGACCTGCACGGTTGTCGGAATTAAAGCTGATAGAATGGAGGTTGAAGTCGTGCCGGGTGTCTATTCATCAATCAAAAAGGCCAATTTGTCAAGAGAGAAATTGGATCAAAGATTGGATCGTTTTACAGTCGGTAACAAGATTGATGCAAAGATTATCGCATTTGACTTGAACGCCAAAAAGCTTGTTCTGTCAATCAAAGATTTGGAGGAAGAAGAATACAAAAAGATACTTGAAAAGTATGGCTCGGACAACACTGGTGCATCGCTGGCAGATGTCTTGGGAGTGGCGCTGGACGAGTTCAAAAACAAGGAGAATAAGTAGTTTTGGATATGGCTGAATATACATTGGATAAATATCGTAATATCGGTATCATGGCGCACATTGACGCTGGAAAAACCACCACCAGTGAGCGTATTTTGTTTTACACAGGAAAAACCCACAAAATAGGGGAGGTGCATGACGGTGCGGCCACTATGGACTGGATGGAACAAGAGCAGGAGCGCGGTATTACTATTACGTCCGCGGCCACAACTTGCTTCTGGAAAAACCACAGAATTAACCTGATTGACACACCTGGACACGTTGACTTTACGGTTGAGGTTGAGCGTTCGCTGCGTGTGCTTGATGGCGCCGTGACTGTATTTGACGGTGTCGCGGGCGTTGAACCACAAAGTGAAACAGTGTGGCGTCAGGCGGATAAATATAATGTGCCACGCATTTGTTTCTGCAACAAAATGGACAGAACGGGCGCAAATTTCTACCGCTGCGTTGACATGATTGTTGACCGCCTTGGCGCAAAACCATTGCCAATTATCTTGCCAATCGGCTCGGGTGAGACCTTCACCGGTGTGATTGATTTGATGTCAATGAAGGCCGTATATTTTGATGCGGGCGCGAGCGGAATTGACCCAAGATATGAGGAAATCCCATCTGAGTATAAAGAAAAAGCCGAGGCATACAGAACCACGATGATTGAGACGGCTGTGGAAATGGACGATGACTTGATGGAGAAATATTTGGGAGGGGAGTCCATCTCAAATGAGGAGATAAAAAAGTGCATCCGCAAGGGAACCATTGCGTTCAAATTTGTGCCAGTGCTGTGCGGTTCGGCATTTAAAAACAAGGGTGTACAACTGTTGCTTGATGCAGTTGTGGATTACCTTCCATCGCCACTTGACATTGAAAGTATTAAAGGGACAAACCCTAATACGGACGAGGAGGAAGTCAGGCACCCTAATGAAAATGAGCCATTCGCAGGTTTGGCGTTTAAAATTGCAAACGACCCATTTGTTGGTTCAATCACTTTCTTACGTATTTATTCAGGTAAGTTGGAGGCCGGCACAGCGGTTTTGAATAGTATTAAAGGTTCCAAGGAGAGAATTGGCCGTATGCTTTTGATGCACTCTAATAACAGGGAGGACATCAAGGTTGCAAAGGCAGGGGACATCGTTGCATTGGCTGGACTAAAAAACACGACCACAGGTGATACACTTTGCGCAATTGAAAAGCCAATCGTGTTGGAAAAAATGGAGTTCCCGGACCCAGTTATTCAGATTGCGGTTGAGCCAAAAACGCAGGCCGACCAAGAGAAAATGGGTATTGCAATCAGCAGATTGGTCGCGGAAGACCCATCGTTGCAGGTTGAAACCATTGAGGAGACAGGCCAGACAATTTTGAAGGGAATGGGCGAGTTGCACCTTGAAATTATTGTTGACAGGATGAAGAGGGAGTTCAACGTTGGTGTGAATGTTGGTGCTCCGCAAGTGGCCTACCGTGAGTGTCTTGGCAAGGCCGTGCAGATTGACTACTTCCACAAAAAGCAGAGTGGTGGTTCAGGACAGTTCGCGCGCGTGGTTATTGACTTTGAGCCACTGGAGAGAGGTGCTGGCTATCAATTTGAGAGCAAAATTGTCGGTGGTGCCGTGCCAAAGGAGTATATCCCGGGCGTCATGAAAGGATTGGAATACGCGCAGAAGGACGGACTTGGTTTTGGTTATCCAGTGATTGACTTCAAGGCAACATTGGTGGACGGACAATATCACGAGGTTGACTCGTCGGCGCTGGCCTTTGAATTGGCTGCCCGCTATGCCTTCCGTGAATTGAAGGAGAAGGGCAATCCAAAGCTGTTGGAGCCAATCATGAAGGTTGAGGTTATCACGCCAGAGGAATATATGGGTGATGTGATTGGAGACATCAACAGTCGCCGCGGACAGATTGCAGGAATGAATGCTCGCGGAAATGCTCAGGTGATTGACGCCATGGTGCCGCTTGCAAACATGTTTGGTTATGTCAACACACTGCGTTCAATGTCTCAGGGTCGTGCACAATACACCATGCAGTTTGACCACTACGACATCGTTCCAGATGCAGTTGCCGAGAAGATGAAGAAGTAATATGGCGAAGAAGCGTTTTGCCAAGAAAATCTGCAAAAGAATTGGCAAATGGATGTTGATTGCTGCATTTGTGGCGCTTGTCCCCGGATGGATTTTGTTGTATTTGGTAGCATATTTACTATTCTCTGCAAATCTCTGCGACAAATTGTATCCAGATGATACAAAGTTTGCCCAGTGCTACGACACACATTTAAAACTGTTGATTAACTTGGATAAGCACGAGCTCATTAACATGTTCACAAAAAATCGCATCATGGCATATGACAAATTGGATCAACGGTCTGTTAACGATGCATATGAGCTTTTAGCATTCGTAGATTATGTCTTCACAAAGCATAATATAAAATATAGCATTGACTGGGGCACCGAAATGGGGAGTATCAGACATGGCGGATTTATTCCATGGGATGATGACGTTGACTTGGTCGTCTTGGAAGATGAGGACAAAATGGCGACAGCTATTAAGAAGGAAATAAAGTTGAATAAAGTGGAGGACAGATTTACATATGCTCGGTATGAGGACGATGGCAGTTTAAAAATTATACCAACTTTGGCAACGGAAAATATAACAGTTGACTTGTTTCCTAATTTAGTGAAATGCAAAAGGTATTACAAAAAGCCCGTTTATAATTACAATTTCAAGTATATTGGTTGTGGAACAACTTTCCCAGAACTTTATTTTATTGATTTGAATGAAATTTATCCACTCAAAAGATGTAAGTTTGGCCCATTGGAATTGGTATGCAAAAATAACGTAATTAATGCATTTAACCGAACATATGGCAAAGATTGGATGGACGTGGCCTATACAGAAAATCATTCCTTCAATGATGGTAGGAACAAAAAAATAAAGCTTACACAGGAACTTCGCAAGCCAGCTCTGCCAACAAACGATGCGTGGAAAAAATGGGTTGACTTGAAGAATGACTTGAAAAATAAAAAATATAATAATTGATAATCTATGATTTGCAAAAAAATCAAGTATTTAAATAATAAGAAGCATTTGGTCGTTGTTATTGCATTCTTGACTATTGCTTTTTTTACCAATTTATTCAGCAGCTATCGTCCAAACCACAGCACCAAAAAATTAACTCACGAGAATATAGACAGAGTATATGTCCTAAACATGGATAGAAGTGTTGAGCGCAGAAAGGAATACGAGAGTTTATTGACGAAATATTTTGACAGCAAATTGTTCGGCAAGAATTTTCAAGAAATACGTTTCAAGTGCACAGATGCAAAATTCACAATCATTGTCAAAGACATGAAAACAGGTGAAAAGATTGATGGTGTAGAATTCTTAAAAGGTAATAGAAATTTTGAATTTGGCAGATTGTATCATATCTATGACAAACAAGAACCTGATTTTGTAGTTAAATATAGACCAAACAAAAATGGAAAACGTTTGATAACAATGGGTGAAATTGGAGCCACAATGTCGCATTTGCGTGCACTACGAGATGTAGTCAGAAATGAGTATTCAAACAGTATCATTTTTGAAGATGACTTTGTATTTTTCAAACCAGAAAGCTTTTACGAAGATTTTGACAAAATGTTAGAAAACACACCAAGAGATTATGATTTAATCAAGTTTGATATATTCAATGCCCATGGAAACATGCCAAATCCATACATAAGATTGAGAGAGAAAATTAAAAGTTATTTTACCAATGGGACAAATAAATATCTAAACAAGCAAAATGGTAAAAAATTCTGGATGATGTCATCTTATATGATTTCATATACGGGCGCAAAGAAGATATTGCAGTTTGTAGAGAACAACATTTTTGATGAACATTTTTGGGTTATTGACGAACTTATCTACAGCGAGGCACGTTGGAGAGGTTTAAATCTTAATTTATATTATGCAAAAAACCCATTGGTTACGCAAACTGATGTTGTTGCTGATGCACGTAAAAGCATGACAAGTGAGGTTGACAAATTGTCTGTTGAATTTAAAAATGAGAGTGAATATAGGTTCAAGGACAAAATAAAGAAATAATTAATTATGTCCCTCGCTCTTGAAGCAAAACATATAACGAAAAAATACATTGACGGCGACACAAGCCATGATGTGTTAATGGATGTGAACTTGCAGATTGAGCGTGGAAAAAGTGCATTGCTTCTCGGAAACTCTGGTTGTGGAAAGAGCACATTTTTGCAGATTGCAGGACTAATCCAAGAACCAACGAGCGGTGAGATTTGGATTGACGAGCAAAATGCCACGAAGATGTCTGCCGACAAACGCAATCAACTGTTGAGAAAAAAGATTGGATTTATCTACCAGTTTCACTACTTATTCAATGACTTCACGGCCAAGGAGAATTTGATAATTCCGCAACTGATTTGCAATGTTAGCCGCAAGAAGGCCGAGAACCGCGCCATAGAGATGCTGGATATGCTGAAAATGTCGCATCGCGCTGAGGCTATGCCAAATGAGCTGTCCGGTGGGGAGCGCCAGCGTATTGCCATTGCTCGAGCGATTATCAAAAAGCCACTCATCATCCTTGCAGACGAGCCAACTGGCAACCTTGACAACGAGATGTCTGCGTTTGTTGTGAATGAAATGCTTGAACTGGTAAAGAAAAACAACATCGCGCTTCTTATGGTCTCCCACAGCCATGACTTCAATGACAGGTTTGATGATATTTACCAAATAGAAAACGGTTATCTTCATTAATTTTTGTTCAGTGGATTGAGCATTTTTATTTGTTTAAAACAATAATTAACAGTTTTGTTTATGTTTCTTTTTCCTTCATCTGTTTTTATAGACAAATCTTTGTCTTTTTTATTATTTTTTTTGATTTGTTTTGATAAGCTGGTTTTCGTTTTTGATTTGTTATTTTTATTTTTAGCTTGTTTTTCTTTTTTTTGTAAAAACTTATCTAATTTCTTATTTTCTTCTTTGCTATTTAAATCTTTATCTGCATAAATATGTCCTTCCTGCATATGTTTTCTTTCTGCATCAATCTTTGGAACAAGTACTTTTTTCATTTTCTTATCATACATCATAATCTTATCATCAGAAAAATCTGGATTGCTATCAAAATAGTTTGTATTAAGCGCACATTTGTTTTTTCTTAGAACAAATTGTGCATATCTATCTGGATGTGTTGGTTTTTGCATAAATCTAAATCTAAAAACTACTAACATGATTATATCATTTGAAAATGGTTTTGCAAGAAATTGTTGTGCTGCCCGAGGCCACGCCCTCGCCGTTTGGCTGCGCCTCGTTCCTCATCGGCCAAACGCGCTCCGCGCCGCACAACAACAAAATCTTTTTTCTTGCAAATAAAATCATTTTAATTCGTTTTGATGCGCTATGCCAAACTTGTCAAGAGTTAAGACAATTGCTTTTTCTGGGATAAACGTGCTTGACATTGATGTAGAAGTGCACTTTGCAAAGGGTCAACCCGGCATAACGATTGTTGGACTTGGAGACAAAGCGGTTAGTGAAAGCCGTGACAGAATTCGTGCAGCGCTATCAACGTTGGGACTGATTTTGCCACCATATCGCATCACAATTAACCTTGCACCGGCTGACATTTTGAAGGAGGGCTCGCATTACGACCTGCCAATCGCGCTGGCTATTTTACAGACCATGAATGTAATTCCAAAGGGCACACTTGATGGATATGTGATTTTAGGAGAGCTCGGTCTGGACGGGACAATCAGACAGGTCAATGGTGTTCTTCCGACCGCATTTTATGCCTACAAAAACAAGATGGGCGTGATTTGTCCCTATGCCAACGGCACAGAGGCAGCGTGGAGTGGCAAGGAAGTTCCTATTATTGCAGCAGAGAATTTAGCTCAACTTATCCGTGTATTGAAAGGGCAGGAGCAAATAGACAGGCCACAGATTACAAAAGAGGATTTAATCATTAGTTGCAAACAAGATATGTCTGATATCAAAGGCCAGCATGAGGCCAAGTTTGCCATGGAGATTGCAGCAGCCGGCGGACATAACATTTTACTCATCGGGAGCCCTGGTACCGGAAAGTCCATGTTGGCAAGTCGTATTGCAACAATTCTGCCACCACTAAACATGCGGGAAATGCTTGATGTTAGCATGATACAATCTGTTGCAGGGATGTTGAAAAATGGCGTTCTGTCGTCTGTGCGGCCATTTCGCGCGCCTCACCATACGGCCTCGCGTTATGCGATGATTGGTGGTGGTTCGCACTCGCGTCCCGGGGAGATTACCCTCGCGCACAATGGAGTTCTCTTTCTGGACGAGCTTCCTGAATATCAGCGGGACACTATTGAAGCGCTCCGTCAGCCGATGGAGACAGGAGACATTGCAATCACGCGCGTCAATGCCAAGGTTGTTTATCCTGCAAACTTCCAGCTTGTCGCGGCCATGAACCCATGCAAATGCGGGTTTTACGGTAGCAAAATTCATGCTTGCAAATGTAGTCGCAATTCAATCATAAATTATCAAAGTAAAATCTCTGGTCCACTGTTGGATAGGATAGATATTCATGTCAGAATGGAAGACACAAACCACAAATTTAGTGACCTGACAAACAGTGCGACATCAGAGGAGAGCAGTGCGTCAATCAGGCGGCGCGTTATTGCTGCGCGGAACATCCAAGCTGAGAGATACAAAGACGAGGAGTTTTCCACCAACGCTTGCATTCCAGATGGTAAAGCAATGCAGAAATACTGTTCTCCTGCTGATGACAGTGCCTACGAGATTATTGATAGAATATCCGAGCAACTGCAAGTGTCTATGCGCGGCATCGGAAAAATCCTCCGCGTTGCTCGCACTATTGCAGACCTTGAAAACAGTGATGACATGACCAAAGAGCACATCCTCCGCGCTGCGTTGTTTAGGCAGAAGATGATGGTGGAGTGATTAGGTTATATTACAAGCCGTGTCTTCTTTCCATTGGCCCAATGTTGTTGGTATGCTATTAATTAATGCGCACCATTTTTATTGTTTTTATACACTTTTGCTCCTTTCTGGTTGCAAAGGCAATGGTTCTGCAATATTATCTCCTACTTTTTGAACTTTTTTATTGTAAATTTCATTCATTCTGTCCCAATGTTGTTGGTGTGTTTCTAAACTGCTCATATTCAACTCATCTATAATCAAAGATGGTTGGTGGCCGCCATATTTAAATGGTATGTCTCTGGTTATTTTTGTTCTTCCAGTGTCGGAGTTCACAATGCTAAATACTGGGCTTCCATGTTCCGTTAACAAATAAAGTTCCTTACATTTTTTATTTGAACCACAAAAGTTAGTATAATATCCTTTAACCGCCCAATCCTTTTGATATTTATTTTTTCCAATTTTATGATATTTTGTCAAATCACCATCACCACCTACTTTTCCTTTATAATATTCATCTTTATTAACATCAAAAAATTCCATAATTCTATTCTCATTATCGCCTGCGTTATCTCTGATCATCGGTTTGAAACCTTTACGGGCTATATGTGTAATCTTTTGTGATTTTTGTCCATTTTTCATCGGTTGATAATAATATGTGATTGTAGCATCATGAAGTCTGTCAATTGATTCATACTCTGTATTACCGTCCTCTTTTATAATTTCATGCGCTTGCACTCCTTTTGTAAAAGAACAATTATGCAATCTTGTCAAGTCTCTGTCGGTTGTTAAAGACACTACGGCATGGTCTGCGTTGGGTTGCGTCGATAACCTAATTTTTTTATCATTATGCAGATTTAATACTAATGGTCTTTCCCTGGTATCAACAAATATAAGTGCAGTTTTATTTTGTCCCTCTTTTTCTTGGTATTCTGGATTCATGTTAGTATCGTCAATATTACTGTAAAGATGTTCTACTTCTTCAACGGTATTTCCGTTCACGGACTTTAAATGACCACCGGCATAAACAACATATTCATTTCCAAAGTTGTCAAATTTTTTAATTTCTTGGTTATTTTCCATAAAAAACTATTATAACACGACAACATGGTATCCCATTTATCAAAAAATGTCAATTTTTTTAATTACATGCAAATTAGTGAAAAACCATATTAAATTTATATTGATTTTTGTTGATTGAAAATAGAAGTTGTGCGGAGCGGAGCTGGGTTTGGCGCGCTGGGCGGAGCGCATTTGGCCGCCGAGCGGAGCCCGAGCGGAGCCCGAGCGGAGCGAGGGCGGATGGAGCGAGGCGCAGCCAAATGGCGAGTGCGTGGCCTCGGGCGGCGCAACATATCTTATTTATTTTTTGCTTGGTTTTTCATGTCTTGTTCGTACACTTTTCTTGCAGCAGAGCAAACAACACGGCTTTTTTTCAGAACACAATGCTTGACGATTATATCCATAAAGCCATGTGTAATAATATCTTCAAATTTTTCCATTGCCATAACTGCTCTGAGTGTGCTCTTCTGATTTTCTGTAAGTGGTTGCTTTTTGTCAACGACTGCTTTCATCTCTTTGATATATTCTTCAGTCATTGCAAAGCATTCATCTAACTGGTTGCCATTACCGTATGCAGTCCACAAAATACCAAAATTGATGACATAATCTTTTTCAGTTTCTGCTATTGTCCTGACAATTTCATTGCTTAACCTAACCAACGTCTCCTTCTTTGCTTCAAGTAATAATTGTTGTTGATAATAATTCAATGGAGCATGCAGGTTTGGATCTTCTTTTAACCATCTGTCCTCGTCTGCACCGTAAAGATGATATTTTAAGTTATTCTTATCAAGAATGATTGCAACAAGCTCGTCCATGTGGTCGTTTATCATCTTGTCAAAGTCAATTTTCACGCTTTCCTTGTTGTTTCTTTTTGTTGAGTATCTTTTTGTCTTTTCCACCAGAGTATCCAAAACCTCCCTACTGTTGGCATCCTTATCCGCATATTCACCATAATCTGCTCTAAAAACATCATCAAATGTTATCGTTCCGTCTCCCAGTTTTTGATTGATGTTTAGAATTGTCTCATTTGTTGTAAGTGTCTGCATTTTCTGATTGTGATGATTGGTGCAAGAACTCAAACAATATAGATATACACAAAATAGTATCTTTAAAAAATAATTCCTTATTTGGATGACCATAAAAATATAGCATCTCTTGCTAGTAAGATTTTTTAAATGCAATGTAAAAATTGTTGCGCGGCGCGGAGCGCGTTTGGCCGACGAGCGGAGCGAGGGGGAGCGTAGCGGTGCCAAACCGCGAGGGCGTGGCCACGGGCAGCGCAACAAAAAAATCGCCCGCAACATCTCTGTCACGAGCGACCCGTTTTTTATTTACTTATTAGAAACTTAAATCTAATAAAGACATATCACTTAACATCACTCATAATGTAAGCGATATTGCAACCATATTCCTCGTTTTTGCTTTCATTATAAATCGCCTTCTCAACATTTTCACCTGTTTTATCATAGCAATATTGTGCAAGTTTAGTTTCATCAGTCATTCCAAAAGTTGTGTTGTTTCTCAGTCCAAACAACCTTCCAGTAAATGGACGACCATCATCAATTTTGGCATCAAGTTGGCTCATTAATGCTGATGATAGTGCAGAACCGTGTTTAACTCTTTTTGAAGAATATGATTGGTCGTCTCTTAAAATTAAAACATTATGATTTAAAATTTTTGGATACAGTTTAGCTTTATCTATATTTTTATCTCCTGACAGATAATTTGCTAAAAATCTTGGTTGAAAACCATACATATAAATTCTTACATTATGGCTATAATTTGCATATGCCGCAATGTGATTTTGTACCACTTGCCAAACCAAAGGGAAATACTGCCTATTGATGTTGTTAAGTGCTTTTCCAGCATAAGGAGCAAATTGCCACTCCATCAATTTTGATGCCTGCAAAACAGCAAAAACCTGCTCGTCAGTTTTGTCAAAATTTTCAATAATTTTGGCATTTGTGTTTGTATTTATTGCAAGATTTGAACACCAATCTTGATGATCTGCTATTCTTGTGTTATCTGTTATTGCTCCGACGCATAGTGCATCTTTGCAAACAGTTCCTTGAAATTCACTATATTTCATGCAATTTTTGTATGACATACTTCCAGGTACTTCACGATAAGTGTCGTAAAATTGGTGCACAATGTTGTCGTAAAAATTTAATTCGGTTATAACTTTATGAATTTTAGCACGATCAACAATCTGTCTTCCAACTAAAAGAGAACCAACTAATAAAGATAATATTAGCAATACAATAGATAACTCTATAAGAGTAAAAGATTTTTTAAATTTAAGAGATGATGAAGTTCTTAAACTACTCTCTCTCTC
>JAFSXL010000033.1 GCA_017444125.1 Rickettsiales bacterium
CGAAAGTATTGAAGATACAGCAAAAGTTTTTAATGAAATGGCGGACTGCGTGGTTATTAGAACTTTTGGACACGACAGGTTGTTGAAACTTGCGGAGAACTTTACTAATGGATGCATAATAAATGCACTTACAGACAAAAGCCATCCTTGTCAAATTATGGCAGATATTATGACATTTATGGAAGACAAAAAAACATCAATTCAAGGAAAAAAAGTTGCTTGGTTTGGCGATGTAAATAATATGCTTGTTTCTTGGATTGAAGCGAGTGAAAAACTTGGTTTTTACATCAACGTTTGCTGTCCGGAAAGTATTAAAAACAAAATTCCAGCAAGCAAAAATTGCCAGTTTGTAAAAGATAAAATAGAGGCTTCAAAAGGTTGCGATATTATTACAACAGACACTTGGGTTTCAATGGGAGAAGATAAAGAAAAGGCGAAAATGTTTTTGGATGGCGACTTTTTGGTTGATATGAAAGTAATGCAAAATGCTAACGATGGGGCTATTTTCTTGCATTGTTTACCAGCATATAGAAGTTATGAGGTTGCCTGTGAGGTTATAGACAATCCAGTTTACTCAAAAATTGTATTTCAAGAAGCGGGGAACAGACTACATATCCAAAAGGCAATTTTGATGTATTGTTTTGGTTTGTGTTAAAAATTACATTTGTTTTATAAGCCAATTTTGCAGTCCTATCATTTCTATTAGTTCAAGCTGTTGTTCTCCCCAATACATATCTTCTTCTTCATCTTTGTAATAGTCTTTCAACAAATCAAAAGTTGTTAAATCATCTTTTGCATCGTTGAGCATCGTTTTTAACAATACCAATCCATCTTTTGAAACTTGTAAATCATATTTTATAAAATCAACTGGGCTCTCAAAAATTTTAGTTCCTTGTTTGTTTTCAAGTTTTACTTTTCCGCCCAAATCTATAACTCTATCAATACATTTTTCAACATAGCCCCTTTCTTCTTCTGTGTGTTCTTTGTATTTTTCTGCAAGTTTTTTAAATCCTTTTGCACCAAACACTTTTGACTGTATAAAATGACCTTCCGCCTGTTGTGCGAGATTTGTGATAATGACTTGTAAATTCTCAATATTTTTTTCAACTGACATGGCATTGATAACTAAAACACTTTTTTAAGAAAAAATATAACTTTATTGTCAACAACTTGACAATTATTTTGCAGGAAAATAATAAAGGTTATGAAAATGTCTTCTATCACAGCAGAACGACGATAAATAGAATGTGAATGATGCTTTATTTTGTTCACATAAATCATTTTAATTATAAATTTAATTTCATTTATTAAATATTTATTTTTTGTTAGTTTAGTTTTTGTTGTATGAAAGAGGAAGATATTAAAAATATTTTAGTTATTGGTTCTGGTGCAATAGTAATAGGACAAGCGGCAGAGTTTGACTACTCTGGAACACAAGCAATTTTGGCGTTGAAGGAGGAAGGTTATTGTGTGTCGTTGATTAACAACAATCCTGCGACAATAATGACTGACAAGGGCGTTGCGGACAAGGTTCACATCGTTCCAATCACTTGCGAAGAGGTTGAAAAGATTATCGTAAGCGACAAAATTGATGCAATTTTGGCAACTTGCGGAGGGCAAACTGCATTAAATCTTGCATTAAAGTTGTGTGATAAAGGGATTATTGACAAATACGGAGTAAAATTGTTGGGTGTAAATCTTAAAACATTGAAATACAGCGAAGATAGGTTGTTATTCAAACAAAAAATGATGGAAATCGGCATACCAGTTTGCGATAGTGTAATTGTAAATTGTGAAAAAGTTGAAAAAGCAGATGTTGAAAAATGCGTTCAGCAGGCAAAAGATTTTGCAAAAAAAGTTGGATATCCGGTAATTATTAGGCCATCATTTACATTAGGTGGAACAGGCGGCGGAACAGCACGCAATGAAAAAGAGTTATATTATTTTATTGAAAATGGTTTGAAACTCAGCCCAGTCCACGAAGTATTGATAGAGCAATCAATCTACGGCTGGAAGGAGATTGAATATGAAATCATAAGAGATAAAGATGATAACTGCATTTGTGTGTGCGATATGGAGAATGTTGACCCAGTTGGTATTCATACTGGCGATAGTGTAGTTGTAGCACCAACGAAAACTTTAACCAATCATCAAAAAGATATGTTGAAGGCAAATGCAAAAAAAGTTGTAAAAGCACTGGAAATACAAGGTGCTTGCAACGTTCAATTCGGCCTGCATCCAACAACAGATGAATTTGTAATAATTGAAGTCAACCCAAGAGCAAGCAGAAGTTCTGCATTAGCATCAAAGGCAACCGCTTATCCTATTGCAAGAATTACGGCAAAAATTGCCATTGGAAAAACATTGAAGGAAATTGTCAACCATCTGTCTGGTTTGACCGCAATTCATGAACCGGTTGTGAAGTATGTAGTTTGTAAAGTTCCATCTTTTTCATTTTCAAAATTTAAAGGGGCATCCCATCAACTTGGAACTCAAATGAAAGCAACAGGCGAGTATATGGGGATAGGACATTCTTTTGAAGAAGCATTTTTGAAATGTTATGATGTTAAAAAGTTGGTTGAAAACATTGAAAACCAGCACTCAAAAAGCACAGAAGAATTGCTGAAAAATGTTGAAACTGCAACTGATATTAGGTTTTATGAAATTTTTGAACTTCTTTTGAGAGGTGTAAGCCCAGAGTTGATTGAGGAAAAAACTAAGATAAACAAATGGTTTTTGTATCAACTGAAAAATATGTTTTACAAGGTTAAAACAAAGTGGAATGGTAAAAGAAAAATTATCATTAAACTTGGTAAAAAAACTTGTTTTAGAGCGATAGACGGAAGCGGTAAGGAGCAAATACGAAATACAAAATATGTTTATTCAACAAACTACGCTGGCTGGAAATATCATATAAAAAACAACTTAAAACCTTTAAAAAAAACAATGAAATATAATGAAAATCACGAGAAATATAAAAAAACCATCATCGTCATCGGCTCTTCTGCTATTAAAATAGGACAAGGTATTGAGTTTGATTACGCCAGCGTCCACGCAGTAAAATCACTTAAAAAACAAGGCTATAGAGTTGTGATTATAAACAACAATCCTGAAACAATTTCAACAGATTATGACTTGGCAGATAGGCTGTATTTTGAGCCAATTAATGCAAAGATTATAAAACAAATCTGTAAGTTTGAAAAAGCAAAAGGTGTTTTAATCCAATTTGGCGGACAGACAGCATTGAATATTGCAAAAGAGTTGAAAAAAATGCATATAAAAATCTTTGGCACAAGTTTAAAATCTATTGATATCAGCGAGGATAGGAAGAAGTTTTATAAATTGACAAAAAAGTTGCATATTCCACAACCAAAAAGTGTGTATTGTAAGGTTAAAGATGTAAGTAAAAAGATTAAACTTTTACATTTTCCCGTCATCGTTAGACCTTCTTATGTTATTGGTGGAAGCAAGATGAAGGTTTGTAATAACTATGCCGAATTGCAAGAATATTTACAACCTTTGAAATACAAAGATAAAATCTACATTGACGAGTTTATCAAAGGTAAAGAAGCAGAAATTGATTGTGTTGCTGACAAGTTTGGAAATGTGTTTATTCCGCTTATCGCAGAGCATATTGAAGGAGCTGGAGTCCATTCTGGCGATAGCAATGTGCTTTATCCACAACGGCATTTGACGGAACTTCAGCAAGAAAAGATGATTAAATATACAAATTTGCTCGCAAAAAAGTTGAAAGTTGTTGGTTTGATGAATATTCAATTTGTTATTCAAGGAAACAATGTTTATGTTATTGAGGCAAATTTGAGGTCTTCAAGGACAATACCAACTATTAACAAGGTTTGTGGTATTGATGTTGTTGACATGGCGGTTAAAGCGATTTTTGGGGAAAAGTTGCATATTCCATCTTTTAAAATCAAAAATGCTGTTAAAAAGCCAATATTTTCCAACAATAAAATTACAAATGATAATGTTGTGGCTGGTGTTGAAATGAAAAGCACAGGTGAAATTTTAGAGTTTGAAATATAATTGCGATGTAATTAATGTTGCGCATGTTGATACTTAATACTTTACCACTTGCTTTTTATTTTTATAAGATAAACCATTTGTATATGTTATCTGAAAAGAATGCAATTATAACTGGCGCATCGGGTGGAATTGGCTCCGCAATTTGTGAACTATTGGTTAAAAATGGCGCAAATTTGTATATCACAGACCGCAGCGAGGAACGGTTGAAGCAGCTAAAACAAGAACTATTGAAAATAAATAGCAGTGTAAAAATATTTTACAGCACATGCGATTTGTCTGATAAAATAGCGATTATCAATTTGGTGGAAACCGCAAACAAGGAAATGGGCGGAATTGACATTCTTGTCGGAAATGCCGGCATAACGGCAGATGGGCTATCAATACGTATGACGGACAATCAATGGCAGAGTGTTATTGATGTTAATTTGACTGCAAACTTTATACTTTCACGCGAATGTGCTAAAATCATGATGAAGCGCAAATTTGGAAGAATTATCAACATTGCATCAATTGTTGGACTTATTGGAAATGCTGGTCAGGCCAATTATTCAGCCAGCAAAGCAGGGCTTATGGCAATGACAAAAACATTCGCACAAGAATTTGCAACTCGCGGTATAACAGCAAACTGCATTGCGCCTGGATTTATTGAAACTCGCATGACACAAATGCTCAGCGATGATGTCAAAAAAGCTCTAATTGATAAAATCCCAATGAAGAAATACGGTGAGCCAGTTGACATTGCAAATGCGGTGTTATTTTTGGCATCGGATATGGGAAAATATATTACGGGTGAAACAATTTCAGTCAATGGCGGAATGTTGATGGCGTGATAATTGTATTTTGCTGCCAGACACAAGGTCCTCTCGGTTCATCCGCTTCCCGTTCCTGTTTTGCTAAACATGCTCTGCGCCGCGCAACAATATAATCTTGATATAAAATATAATCTTGATATAATCTTATTTCACCACACTCTCCACAATCTTCTCATTCCCGAAGATGATGTGATGACCAGCATTCTTGGATTTCAAAGACGCAATTTTAATACAAAAATCCACAATGTCGCAAATCATCTTTTCTGACGACAAACGGTAAATGCAGAGATTAAAACTGGTTGTTGCAAGTAATGCGAGCGTTGAAAAAATACTGCTTGAAGTTGCGCAGTAGGAACTTATTGCAAATAGTTTGCTTACATTGAATGAACAGGGAAATTCGGCGCTTCCAGTATAAATTGCTCTAATTGTGCTGTCTGGAATGATTTTGTTGTGTACAATTTTTCTATTGTTTAATGACATGCCATTTTGTTCATCAAATATGTATGTGTCGCGTAAGATTGGATTGTAAATTACTACCTGTTTGATTACAAAATCCGCGTCATCTTTGTATTTCTCGCAGTAGATAAGACACATTGAGAAGTCATTTACTCCATGCAGGAATGAAGATACTCCGTCAATAGGAATGACAACAATTCTGCTCTTGACATCATTTTCTGGGCGCGCATTTTCAAGACGATAAGTGCAATTATCTTCAATTTTTACCCTGCCTTTTCTGACCGATGGACTGTTGTTTAGTATCTCGCTTACTGGGAAAATCTTATTTGTGGAAAATGCTAAATGCTCTGGAAGTACAATTTCACCGTTATATCTTGCTTTTTCAAGAACCCTGACAACACAATCAAAGACCTTGCTATATCCAGAACAGCAAAAGCCGATGGTGTTATTGACATCACTTTGGCATTTTATATCCGAGAAATCGTGTAGCAAACCTCTGCTGGCGACATCAAAAATCTCAGTAAATAGTTGGCTGTAAATATTTGACATTAGATTAATGTTGAACCGTTATCACTGTCTCCGTTGTCGCCGAATATTGCATTCATGTTGTCTGCTTCATACATTGCGAACAACAAATCATTGCTGTTGAAATCAAAATTCATAGCCAAATAATTATCACCATCTACCTCATAAGCGGTTAATAAATCATTGCTTTTTGAAAGCAAAGCATCTGAATAACTCGCCTCATTTGGTGGTAAAATAGCTTTTGACATAGTCAAGTGCTGATATAATAAAAAAATGTAAATGTCAAGAGGGTATTGGTTGTTGACATTTAAAATCAACCAAAAATAAATATGGTAATTTATTTATGAAAAACGATAAACTGTTTACATTGTTAAGTTGCTATTATGCATTGGAGAGCAAATTGCGTTGTTATCACTGGAATGTCCACGGAGAGAATTTTGTTCAGTTGCATGAACTTTTTGAGAAGCAATATGATGTTTTGGCGGACGAAATTGATGCAATAGCAGAACAAATTAGAAAGCTTGGTGAGTTTGTTCCTGGCAATATGGAGAACTACTTGAAAGTTGCTGATAAACAAGATTTTGACACCACAAATAGAGCTGAAAAAAGCCAAGACATGTTGCATTGCTTGATTGAAGCCAACAAACAATTGACAGAGATAATTGTTAATATAAAGGCAAAATTTGATGGAGATAAAAAATACATCTCAACATGCGCTATGATGGACGGCTTGCTTGAAAGCAGGGAAAAGGACATTTGGTTCTTGGAAAGCTGCTTGAAATAATGTTTTCATGGCGAATAAAAACTTTATCATTGGCGTTGAAAGTTCTTGTGATGATACATGCTTTTGTGTAATGAATGCTGAAAGCGGCGATATTGCATTTGAACTCAATCTTCATCAAGATGAGGTGCATAAGCAGTATGGCGGAGTAATGCCAAATAAGGCCTCCGAGGCACATCTTTTGAATATTGAACGAATTGCAAAAGCGGTGCAGAGTGATATACTAAAAAATACGGTTGCAGTGGCATGTACGCAGGGCCCGGGGCTCATTGGAAGCTTGCTGGTTGGTGTTTCGTTTGCAAAGGGTTTGGCCAGTTTTTTAGACGTTCCATTATTGAGAATTAACCACCTTGAAGGCCATGCAGTAAGTTGTATGACTGAAAATGCGGTTGAATATCCGTATTTACTGCTGCTCGCGAGCGGTGGGAACTCCATGACGGTGCTTGCAAGGGGGCTTGGTGAATACGAGATTATTGGTCAAACCCTTGATGATGCGGCTGGCGAAGCGCTGGACAAGATGGCTCGTGACTTAGGAATTGACTATCCGGGGGCGATAAACATGGAGAAAATCGCATTGACTTGTACTGACAAAACTGCGTTTGTTTTTAAAGATGGATGCATCAGTAAAAACACATTTGACTTCTCTTTTTCAGGGCTCAAAACGCAGTTGATGTATAAAGTAAAGTCGCTTGGTGGGGCATGGGAGTTATCCGCAAATACTCGCGCAAACTTGGCTTATGCTTGTCAGGAGGCGGTTTTTAACACACTAATCAAGAAAACTGAGCAAGCATTATTGAAAAACAACGAAACGTATGCAGCTAAAATACTGGTTGTCTGCGGGGGTGTTAGTGCCAACAAAAGATTGTCATTTTTGATGCAGCAGTTAGCAGACAGATATGGTCTTAAACTTGTCGTGCCATCATTAAAATACACCACTGACAATGCAGCAATGATTGCTAAGGCAGGATGTTTGTGTTGGAAAAATCAGGACAAAATAAAATACGATCCAATGGACTATTCGTTTTCGCCAGTAGCACGGTGGGAGATTGATAAAATTTGATAATCACTTGACTATTATAAAAACCGACTTCCAGTATGTGCATGAAATTTTTTCTTGATAGTGCAAATTTAGATGAAATACTTGAATGTGATAAGCTGGGAATACTTGATGGTATAACAACAAATCCGACTTTGATGTCTAAAACGGTTGGTTCACGAGAAGAAATGTTTAGCACATATGAAAAAATTTGTGAAATCTGTGGTGATAGACCGGTCAGCTGTGAAGTATTTGCATCGGACTACGAAGGCATGAAGAAAGATGCTAATGAATTTTTAAGAATAGCAAAAAATGTGTGCATCAAACTGCCAATTACAGAGGACGGTGCGCGTCTTTGTAAGGAATTTTCCAATGATGGTATTAGCACAAATATGACATTATGTTTCTCTCCGATGCAGGCACTTTTGGTTGCAAAAGCAGGCGCAACCTATGTCTCACCATTTGTTGGCCGTCTTGATGACACATGCGGCAATGGTCTTGCTCTTGTTGAAGATATCAGAAATATTTACGATAATTATGGTTTTCAGACACAAATTTTAGCCGCCTCGATACGCACGGTTAAACAGGTTGAAGAAGTTGCTAAAATAGGTTCAGACGTAGCAACGATGCCGTTCAAAATAATCAAACAGCTTTTCAAACATCCTCTAACGGATAATGGACTGGCGACATTCGTAAATGATGTTAAAAAGATTGGGTGATTTTTTTCATTGCAATAACAGTAATTTTTGTATAAAAATATTGTATTCACAAGCTTGACTTTTACTTTTTAGAAAAGTTGCTGGTATTGTGGTAAAGAAAGGAGTTGGCAAATTTCAGAAAATAAAGACCCGTTTTAGAAACATCGTTAGTAAAAACAGTTGCAGTTTTGTTGGTATTGATCTTGGAACAACAAATACGTTAATTTACGCAAAGGACAAGGGAGTTGTTTTAAACGAGGCATCGGTTGTGGCATATATCTCGGAGGGCGGCATAAATAATGGTTATCTTTATGGCAACAAGGCCAAAGATTTGATTGGTAAGACACCAATTCGTATTGAAGTTTCCAGTCCTCTTGATGATGGCGTGATAAGTGATAATGGCATGTCAGAGGATATGGTGAGACACTTTTTGAGCGAGACAATCGGGACAAACCTAATTTTCAATCCTACTGTAATTGCAGGTGTGCCGATTAGTGCTACAAACGTTGAGAAAAAAGCCATCCAGGACTCACTTGAAAGATGCAATATAAAAGAGGCATTTTTGGTTTATGAGTCAATGGCGGCCGCTGTTGGAGCTGGTTTGCCAGTTGATAAACCATGTGGCTCTATGATTATTGACATCGGCGGTGGAACCACTGAAATAGCCATCATATCGCTTGGTGGGATAATAAAAAGCCGCGCATTCAAATATGGTGGCAAAAAGATTGATAGAGCTATCCTTGATTTTATTAGGCAGAAATACCACTTGCTGATAGGTGAAAACACGGCCGAGGACATCAAAAAGAAGATTGGAATTGCGTATTTAAAACCATATGAAGAGCCAGCAAAATTGGTTATTCACGGGCGTGATTTACTCAGTCACACACCAAAAGAAGTAGTTATCTCGCAGGATGACATCGTGATTGCAATGTCGGAGTTTTCCAATTTGCTGATTGAAAATGTACGTCAGGTGCTTGAAATTGCGCCGCCAGAGCTCATGAAGGATATTGTTGCAAACGGTGCGGTTCTCTGTGGGGGAGGCGCTAACATCAAAAACTTGGATTACATCTTGGAAAAGACCTCAAATTTGAAAGTTGTTGTGCCGCCAGATCCCCTGATGTGCGTTATCAACGGCCTCGGGAAAATAGTTGAGGACTATAGAAGCTTTGATCATGTATTGTTTAAACAGTTTTGATATGGCAAATGAATTTGATGTGTGTGTTTTAGGATCTGGACCGGGCGGCTACGTAGCCGCTATTAAGGCCGCTCAAAACGGATTGAAAGTCGCCTGTGTAGAGAAGGACAATGTTGGTGGAGTGTGCTTGAACTGGGGGTGCATTCCAACTAAGGCACTTCTGCACTGCGCGGAGTTTGCAAATGCCCTGAAAGAGTGCGGAAATTTCGGTATAGCAGCCAATCCTGGTGATATTGACATCACTAAAATGGTGAAGCATTCGCGCGATGTCGTGGCCAAATTGACAGGTGGCGTCGGCATGCTGTTTAAGAAAAATAAGGTTGCGCTTTTCAAAGGATTTGGAACTTTCAATGATAAAAATACTTTGGAAGTCAAGTCAGAAGAGGGCAAAGTGGAGGTCATCAAGGCCAAATATTTCATCATTGCGACAGGCGCGAGCGCACGCAAATTTGATGGCTATGACTTTGACGAGAAGTCCATTTGCACTTATCACGGGGCAATGGTGCCAGATGAGAGGCCTAAAACAGTTGTTATAGTCGGCGGCGGAGTAATTGGCATTGAATTTGCGTCATTTTATAATGCAATCGGCAGCAAGGTTGTAGTGCTTGAAGGTGCGCCAGACATTTTGATGACGGAAGACGCAGACATTCGCAAGCAAGCCAAAAAAGCTTACGAAAAGCGCGGAATTGAAATTCACACTGGCGTAAAAGTTTTGTCTGGAAAGAAAAGTGGCAAGCAGGTTGAAGTGGCTTATGAGGACGGCGGCAAGCAGGAAAAAATCAAGGCGGATAAGCTCATCATGGCGGTTGGCGTTGTGCCAAACATTACTGGCTTTGGCCTTGAAAATACTGGTGCGGCTCTGGATAAGAATGTCATCAAAACCGATGCATTTTGCAGGACGAGCGTGAAAAATATCTTCGCTATTGGGGACTGCACTTATGGACCATGGCTGGCGCACAAAGCATCGCGCGAGGGTATCATTGCGGCCGACACAATCGCGAATGAGCTCGGGAAGATCAAGACAAAACCAGTCGTGCTGAACAAAACAAACATCCCTGGCTGCATCTATTCTTTTCCGCAGATAGCAAGTATCGGCTTGACGGAAGACAAATGCAAAGAGCGCGGGCTTAAATATAAAGTTGGTACATTTGCAGCTGTCGGGAATGGCAAATCACTGGCCGCAAACGAGATGGAGAATTTCGTGAAGGTCATTTTTGATGAGAAAACACACGAGCTTCTTGGTGCACATATGATTGGTTGTAATGTGACTGAAATGATACATGCTTTCTCTGTTGGCAAGGCCGCGGAGCTACTTCCAGAGGACTTTGATAATGCAATTTTTGCGCATCCGACAGTAAGCGAGATGATTTCTGAAGCAATTCTTGACGCCTTCGGAAAAGCAATTCATAAATAAAAAACATTTGACAAATAAAATAATCTAATTAAATTAGTGCGTATTTTTTTATGATAAGTTGTTTAAAGAAAGTTAGATTGATTAACAGACGAGCTTTGAACGGGGCTAAAAAATCTTTTACACTCGTTGAATTGTCTATTGTTTTGTTAATTTTATCATTGTTAGTTGGTTCGCTTCTGACAGGCCGTCAGCTTGTTGAACGTGCTGAAATTCAGAAGATTATTAGTGAAATTGATTATTATCAGAAAAATATCGTTCAGTTTCATGATACGTTTAGTTTTTTGCCAGGATCTATGGACAAAGAAGGATGTTTAAAAAATACAATTTTGTACAAAACATTCTATGAAACTGCAAAAGTACATTCAAATACAACCTTGAGAGCATTAACATCGGAATATCCAGATGTTGATACATATTGTGCTGACAATAGAAGAACTGTTGAAGGTTTTTCTGGGTTAAGCTATGCGCCATCAGTTTATAGTTATACATCTATCTATCAAGCTTTTGCACAATTAGCGCAATCAGGGTTGATAAAATCTGATGCTATCGTTCAAAAGACGAGCGATGCCAGTGGAATTACATGGTCATCAGGGCCGTTGTTGACGCCTCCAACAAGAGGCATTACTCCTGCACTTGAACAAAGATATTTGCAGCCAACTTCATTTAATGAAGATGGATTGATCATGTTTGCGTCATTTGATATAAAAGCGAACGATTCAACAAGTTGTAAAATTAGCGGTGGTGTTGCTCCTCTTGATTGTGGTGAAGCAAGAAAGTTGAGCTTTATCCGTGGAAGTGCTTCATACGGCGTCCAGACAGAGTTGCACAACGCTACCTTTGCTGATGCTGTTGACGGCAAGAGAGCAATTGTTATGTTCTATAATGATACAAGCACTACATTCGAAGGCGTTAGTGCAAACTCATCGGGAATTGTGTCACCATCAATGATGAACAAAATTGACCAAAAAATGGACGATGGTCGTCCAGGATCGGGTAACGTTTTGGCAATGAAGAGTGGTATCGGCCGTACAGCCGCAAATGATGCTTCTGGTCAACCAATTGCGTCAAGTGTTTGCTATAATGGATTAGCAACAAATGTTTCAAATGCTTACTATTTGAATTCAGACGATGCAATTTATGGTTGCAACTTTATTGCAATATTCTAAAATTCTTTAAAATCATCTTAATAATTTTATGCCGCCCGCGTTTTTGGGCGGTCTTTTTATGCATTTTTTATTTAATAAACAGTATTGTCTCGTCTAATTCTGCGATAAAATCTTTTTTTAGATACTTATCAACTTTGTCAACTTCCGCCATTAGTTTTTGGTGAAAATTGTCATGTAAATACCACAAATTCTCATCACAACCGAAGACATTTATAGAAAAAAACATCTTTTCTGCATCAGGAAAATACTTACACATTGTCATCAAAAAGCGTAAAGTTGCATGGATTTTCCCCAGTCCCATGATGCTTTTGATGTCGTCAATTCTGCCGAACTTCTCCTCCAAAATCGGTAATGAAAACTGCAAGTTCTCACCAGTATTTTTACTCGTTGTTTCAACCAAAATCTTATCAGCAGGCACACCGTTTTCAACAAGCAAATCCATTATTATTACGCTCTCAGCTTCTGTTTTAGTGCCATACATTGCCACATTTCCACCAGTGCAGAGAATGTATTTACAAAAACCTTTTTGATACAGATTGACAATGTTCTCTACAAACAAGTCAATTCCGTATGTCGTGCCGAAGACGATTAGCAAATCCGCATGTTTGAGCTCTGTTTTTGGCAACATTTTGGCTTGGATGTGGTGGAATTCCTCAATTTGCATTGCATAAAAAAAATATCAACAAATTTATTTACAAGAACATTTTTTATGTTAAACTATCAGTTGATAATATTATGCAACAGCAAAGCAATTACAGTAAAACAACGGACGATATTGCAGATCAACAATCTGGTCCAATATTGCAAAAAATGAAGAAAATTAACATATTTAATAGAAAGTTCGGGGCATCAAAGATTACGAAGATTAGAAACTCAGTTAGTGAAGACAAAGAGAACCATTACGCACCTTTTAAAATCTCCAAATACTCAACTCCCTTCACTCTGTGCACAACCTGCGCAAAGTTCTGGACGCCGCCACCTTTTCCGCCGGTTTTGTCAATAATCTTTTGTGCAAACTCCTTGCAATTTAGTGGTTTATCTCCAATTTTGCTGTCCTTCAAGCAGACAATATAGCAAAAACACTCACCATTTTTGTCCTCTGTGGAAATCATCACTGGCTTGCCCTCTTTTACCATCACACTGCGCGCAACAATTTTCACAACTTCCTGACTAATATCTTTCCCTTGCAAATAGATAATTCCGTTTATAAACTGCTCAGTGTCCCTCATTTTGAAGACCTTTTCCATTCGCTCTGCAACTGCCGTCGTGGACTTATACTTCATCATGTCCTCTTTCATTAATTCAAATGAGCTCTTCATATCACGGAAATTTGCCAGCACCTGACAAGCATTTTCACCTGTAATTGCTGTAATTCTTCGCACTCCCGAGCCAATACCTTTCTCACTTTCAATCGCAAATGCCTCAATTTCACCAGTATTTCTACAATGAATACCTCCACAAAATTCGGTTGAAATTGCACTGCCAGATCGGTCAAAAACTCGCACAACTCTCACTTTTTCGCCGTATTTATCTTCAAAAAAGTGCAGTGCATTTAACTTTTCCGCTTCGCTCTTTGACATTTCAACCGCACTAACTGGCAAATAATACGCAATCCAGCCATTGACAATTTCCTCAACTTTTTTGATTTCATCCGCGGTCATTGCTCTTGTGCTGGAAAAATCAAACCGCAAACCGTTTTCATCCACCTGTGAGCCTTTTTGTTGCACTTGTTCTCCAAGAACCAATCTCAATGCCGACTGCAACAAATGTGTCGCCGTATGATTATTACCAACTCTTTTTCGGAATGACAAGCACTTTACATTATCTCCAACTCTCAAATCTTCTCTCGCTTTAACAGAATGTCCTATCACATTGCCTTTGAATTTTTGAGTATCAATGACAATAGATAAATCAATTACACCTTTATCACCAACTTCACCGCCTCCGCAAGGATAAAAACAGGTTTTGTCAAGTACCAAAAAACCTTGTTCTCCTGCTTGTAAAATGTCAAGCATTTCACCATCTTTTACAATCGTTAAAATCTTCGCATCACACTCTGTTTTACCTTGATAATACAACTTCTCCGTTGCAAAATCAGCACCATATTTTGTTTTCAAATGTTCTGCTACACTTCCCCAAACCTCATTATTCTTGGCAGAAGTTGCATCATTTTTTGCCCTGTCGCCCTTTGACCTGTCTTTCTGCTCCTGCAAATACTTCTCAAAGTCCGCCTCGTCAATCTCAATGTTGTGCTCCCGCAAAATCTGCTGTGTCAAGTCAAACGGAAAGCCGTAGGTGTCATAAAGCATAAAAGATAACAACCCACCATTCAATTTGCCGTTCTCAAACACAATTTGGTTGTTGATTTTGATTACATTTTTGTCAGTCATAACATCATTCATCTTTAACTATCAATTTTTCACCATCAAAAATATCTGGTGTTAAAATTTTTGGGAGTTCTTGTTTCAGAATATCCAAATTTGGTTTGATTGATTTTATGTTGTAATCAAAACGACGAATTATATCATTTGGTGTATTAGTTATATATTTAATATATTTGTTATCCAACATTTCTTTGCAATTCATAACCAAACTAAATAATGGTTTGTTGTGAATTTTTAAATTTATCAACTTATATATTATGTTTTCAACATTTGAATGATTATCATTATCATCTATTTTTTTCCAATCAATATCGTTTTCACAAAGCTTATCATTAGAGTCATATGCGATAAAAACTTGTAAAACAAAATTAAGCATTTTTTCAAATTGCTCTTCTTTCTTGTTTTTTTTATAATTTAAACCTTTCCCTATCAATTCTATACCATCTTTAATATCTCCTATCATATTTAACATCTATTAAACATTTAATGTTTTATTTCTGCCATATTTTATTTGTCAAACGACATCATTTAACCTTCTCCATCCTCCCAATCACCTCATTCAAAATCTCCATTCCTTTGTCAAGAGTTTTGAGGAACAAACTTTCTTCTCGCTCAATAACCGCTTGAATTTGTTGCTGGTTTTTCACAATTTCTGGATATGCCTGTCCCATTGTTTTTGCAACACTTTCAGTCAGTTTGTAGAGCCAACAGCCCCCATTTTTGTTGATTTGATGAGCATAGCGGATGGCTCGGCGAATAATCCTTCGCATCACATATCCTCTGCCAAGATTTGAAGGTAAAACCCCATCGTTTATCAAAAATGTCATCGCCCTGATGTGGTCGGCAATCACTCGCAGTGGCACATCATTTTTCAGGTCGTC
>JAFSXL010000034.1 GCA_017444125.1 Rickettsiales bacterium
CGCGCTCCGCGCCGCGCAACGCACAAAAAAAAAGGAGCCGCAAAAGCGACCCATAATTCAATTACCAAGAAATGTAGTTGTAGATTAACACTGCAATTCACCTCCTGTTATGATATTGACAATCGCTTGAGCACCGAACATCACACCGACACCAAGTCCGATTGCAACCAGCAAGCTCCAGTTGACCTTACCGATGAAGAACAACACACCGACAACCACGACAACAATCAATACAACTGCACGTCCTGCACCACCAGTCACAATACCAATTGCATTACATAACACAATTACAATTCCATTTCTATCCTTGTTTGCTCCAGCAGTTGAACACATTCCAACATATTCATAACCAGATCCGTCTCCAAAAGAGCTCCTAGAAATGTTTCCGTCATCATCTTTATACTTGTCCTCTATCCTTTGCCCGTGCCTATCAACGCAGGTTATGGATTGAGAACCTTTTGCTTTACAGTCATCATCTGTTCTACAATATGATGCTTCAGAAGTATCACAAGTTGCTACTGGTTCATCCCACTCCATTGTACTTTCCAATATTACACATGTCGATTTTGTACCACCAGAAAAAAACTTAGAACAAATCTGCTGATCACCACGACCAATATCACTATTATAACAATTTATGTAAAGACCTTTACTACTTGCCATCGCGCTTGCATCACCTTTCATTTTATAACAAGTTGCTGAACCACATTGTTTACTGGTACCAGTACCAGTACCAGTGCCACCGCCAGAGCCACCGCCAGAGCCACTAGCTGCCATTGCATCATCAACACTAGCGAATGCAATAGTTAAACAGAATGAAAGAAAAAACAACTTTAATTTATTCATAAACTAAAAAACATTGTGATAATAACTTGAAAATTATTTTTGTCAAGTAGAAATTTACAAAAAATTATGATAAAATTAAAATTTGTTTCCAATGAAGGTGAAAAGATTGTTGAAGCCAATGAAGGAATATCAATCCTTGATGTCGCAAAAGCAAACGGAATTAATCTCATGGGGGCTTGCGAAGGGGCTTGCGCATGTGGAACCTGCCATATTTATGTTGATGAAGAACATCTTTCCAAGATTGAAAAGCCATCAGAAAACGAGGAAAATGTTCTTGATATTGTCTTTAATTTGCAGCAAAATTCCCGTTTGGCCTGTCAGGTTATCACTTGCAAAGAGCTGGATGGAGCAGTAATAACAGTGGTTGAGTAAATATTACGCAGCGCAGAGCGCGTGTGTCGACTGAAGTAGTGCGGAGTGAGGAGATTGCAAACGGCGAGGGTGTGGCTGCTGGTGATGCAATACGGGTTTTAACATTATTATGATATCTAAAAAATCTTGACTTTTATTTTTAAAAATTATCGCTTTATGCGATGAAAAAAACCATCTGTTGTTTATATACTTTTTTGTCATTGTCGTTTTTTTTAGCCCATGAAAGCATTGCTTTAGCTACTGTAAATTTGACTAATGGTAAAGTAGAAAAACAATCAACAGTTAAAAAAAACATAACCCATACCGTCCAACCGGGAGAAACTATTTATAGAATAAGCGTAAATTATCACATTCCACAGAAGGATTTAATTGAGAAAAACAATATTAAAAACAACAATATTTTTGTTGGTCAGAAACTAATTTTGCCAGAAGGTGCATATCTTGATGATAAGAAAAGCGATAACACGTCCATTAAAAATAATGTGATTGATACGACAAAAATTAATAACCAAGGGAATATCAACGCGTCATCAAATCGTTTGGATGCAACAACGTTTATTTGGCCTGCAAGAGGTTCTGTTATAACTCGGTTTAGACATATCACAAACAGTGGAAAGTTAGAAGGTGTCAACATTGGTACAGAGAAGGGAGCAATTGTGCGGTCATCGTCATCTGGAGAAATTGTCTTCACAGATAAAGTTGAGGGATATGACAATGTTATTTTAATTAAACACTATAATGGTTTTATGACTGCATACGGACACATTGACCCGCTTGTTTCAGTTGGTGATAAAGTTAAAAAGGGGCAGGTGATAGCATATGTTGCAAATAATAACCAATCGCAGCGTTCAATGTTGTATTTCTCTGTCCGTAAAAATGGCAAATCCTACGATCCAGAGAAGATAATTCCGACAAGAATACATGATTGATACAAATAATTTTTTCTTTTAGTATTACACGAAGCGAAGCACATTTTTCTGACAAGGAACAATACGCGGCCAAACGGTGATGGTAGCCACGGCAACGGAACAGATATAAAATAATTCCCTTCTTGACTATTATTTTTCACATCATGTTTTCAAAATATGTCAAACAACAAAGGTAAAATAGTACAAATAATTTCGGCAATAGTTGATGTTGAGTTTGAAAGTGGCATTTTGCCAAAGATAAACAGTGCATTAAAGTGCGACAATGGCGGCAAGGAGATAACACTTGAGGTCGTTCAGCACATTGGAGAGAATACAGTCAGAACGATTTCAATGCAGGCGACAGAGGGCTTGCGTAGAGGGCTGGAAGTTGTTGACAGCGGAGCACCAATTTCAATTCCTGTTGGAGATGAAGTTCTTGGAAAAATCATGGATGTCTGCGGAAATGTCTTGGACGGCACAAAGATAAGTAATAAGTGTGAAAGATGGTCAATTCACCGCTCGGCTCCTGAACTAAAAAACCAAACTCCTCGCAGTGAGATTTTGGTTACTGGTATCAAGGTTATTGACCTGCTGGCTCCATTCTTGAAGGGTGGTAAAATTGGTCTTTTTGGCGGTGCTGGTGTAGGAAAAACAGTGCTGATAACAGAGCTCATCAACAATGTCGCCAAGGCGCATGGAGGCAAATCTGTCTTCGCTGGTGTCGGAGAGAGAACTCGTGAGGGAAATGACCTCTATCACGAGATGATGCAGTCAGGGCTGATTGACCAAAAAAACCCTGAAAATTCAAAGGTTGTGCTTGTCTACGGACAAATGAATGAGCCATCAGGAGCGCGTGCACGTGTGCCATTTTCAGGACTTACGGTGGCTGAATATCTCCGTGATGTGAAGGGACAGGATGTGCTTTTCTTTGTGGATAACTTGTTCCGTTTCTTGCAGGCAGGTTCAGAGGTTTCAGCATTGCTTGGGCGTATCCCTTCGGCCGTGGGTTATCAGCCAACTTTGGCATCAGAATTGGGTTATCTGGAAGAGCGTATTGCCTCAACAAACAAAGGTTCTATTACATCTGTGCAGGCAGTTTATGTCCCAGCAGATGACACAACAGACCCTGCGCCAGCCACCACATTTAGCCACTTGGATGCAACAATCGTGCTTTCACGTGCAATCGCTGAAAAAGCAATCTACCCAGCAGTTGACCCACTTGACTCAATGTCCCGTATTTTGTCGCCATTGGTTGTTGGAGAAAGACACTATGCAGTAGCCAGAAAGGTTCAGGAAATCCTTCAAAAATACCGCTCACTGCAAGACATCATTGCAAGTCTTGGTATGGACGAGCTCTCAGACGAGGACAAACTCACAGTCA
>JAFSXL010000035.1 GCA_017444125.1 Rickettsiales bacterium
TGATAAACAAGAGCGTTGTAGTGAAGGTGTTTGTGGATATTGTAAATAAGGAAGTTGAGGAGAAAATATGTTAAAAACTTGTTGTTACGCCGCCCGTGGCCACGCCCTCGCCGTTTGGCTGCGCCTCGTTCCTCAGCGGCCAAACGCGCTCCGCTTCGTGGCCACTTAAAAATCCTTGCAATTAAAAATTTAATATGTTTCTTCAAAACATGAAATTTGTCAAAACAATCATTTTGTCATTAACACTGATGACAATGCACTCCTCTCCCTCTCTCTCTCTAAACAACAACCAGCATATTCCTGTTTTCTTGGCAGCAGACGACAACTATGCTCCATTTGTTGCTACAACCATGGCTTCAATTTTGAAAAACACTAAATCACATGTGGATTTTTATGTGTTGAGTGATGGAATTACAGCAAAAAACAAAGCTAAAATTGCAAATGAAAGAAAATGGTTTAAGAATTTTAGTTTGAGGTTTGTGGAGATTGATAAAATATTACCAACAAATCTTCGTGTTACAGATCGTTTTCCAAAAGCAATGTATGGTCGCTTCTTAATACCAGAAATTAATAAAAACTTTAAAAAAGCTATCTATCTTGATGATGATATAATAGTAAAAGGAGACATAAAAGAGTTGTATGACGATGATTTATCAGGATATGCCTTGGGTGCTGCTCCGTGGGTGACTTCTTGGATAATAGGCGGTAGTGGTAATAAAAGATTAAAAAAAATTGATAAAAATTGTTCTTTGGAACACAAATATTTTAATTCTGGTGTATTACTGATTGATGCTGAAAAGTGGAGAAACAATAAAATATTTGATAAACTAATGGAAAATGCGACAAAATATGCAGATAATCAATATTTGACACTCCCTGATCAAGACATTTTGAATATCGTGTTTAATTTAAAAGTTAAGGTTTTAGATCGCAGATTTAATAATAGAACCCATGATTTAGAAGACTATATAAAAGAAAACGATGGTGATCAAAAATTTAAAGACGATTTATTTAAAAAAACCGTTGTAATCCATTATGCATCACCACAAAAACCATGGTTAAGTAAGACACATACTTATGCCAACGAATTCTGGCAAATAGTCCCTTATACCGACTTCGCTGATGAAATCAAACAAATTCATGATAACTACCAGAGAGATATGAAAATCATGAAAAATAGTGATAAGACTGCTAAAAAAGTTAGTAAGTATATTAGACATAAATTAAACATTGTCTATATGCTATTTGGTATATTGATTGGTTTGAATGTTGCGGTGCTATTTGTTGTATTCAGGAGAAAGAAGAGGTAAAAAATAACCTTGCAATTTCAAAACTTGAACTATATCTAATGGTGTAGATATTTATGCACAAGTTTAATGCTGAGGTTTCAAAGGTTTTGAAGCTTGTAATTCATTCGCTTTATACGAACAAGGATGTGTTTTTGCGGGAGCTCATCTCCAATGCGTCTGATGCGTGCGAGAAGGCGCGCTATTTGGAGGCATCTGGAACATTGCAAATTGATGGTGGTTTGAAGCCAAAAATCAGGATTGCGCTCAATGAAAAAGAGGGATTTATAACAGTTTCCGACAATGGAATTGGAATGAACAAGGATGAGCTGATTAAGCATCTTGGCACGATTGCAAAATCAGGAACGGAGGACTTTTTGAAGCAGGCAGAGGCAGCTAACAAAGCCACAGCAAGCGAGCTTATCGGGCAGTTTGGTGTAGGATTTTACTCATGCTTTATGGTCTCCGACAAGGTTGAAGTCAGGACAAAACGCCGTGGCGAGGACGAGGCCAAGGGCTACATTTGGAGCTCCGATGGTGTCAGTGGATTTGACATAAAAGAGGATGACAAAATTGACTTTGGGACGGAGATAAAAGTGTTCATCAAGGACAGTGAAAAAGAGGATTATCTTGACCGTTTTCGTGTGGAGAACATCATCAAAACCTACTCAAACCACATTTCCGTGCCAATAGAATACGCGGGTGAGGATGATGTGATAACGCAAATCAACCCTGAAAAAGCGCTCTGGATGCGCAAACGCAGTGAAATCACGGACGAGCAGTATGAAAATTTCTACCACTCGGTGTGCCACATGCCGGGCAAGCCATGGGCGGTTTTACATAATAAAGTAGAGGGCAACATGGAGTTCACCAACCTGCTTTTCATCCCAAGCACAAAGCCGTTTGACCTCTACCACCAAGACATGCTGACGCGCATCAAACTGTATGTCCGCCACGTGTTTATCAGTGAGAGAGACATTGATATCATCCCCACATATTTGCGGTTTGTATATGGTATCGTGGATAGCAACGACCTACCTTTAAACGTGAGCCGCGAGACTTTGCAAGACAACAAAACCATCTCAAAAATTAAGGACACGCTGGTCAAAAAAATCTTCGGAGAGCTCAAAGACAGGGCGCAAAAAAAGCCAGAGGAATACGAGGAATTCTGGAAAAACTTTGGCCCAGTGCTGAAAGAAGGCCTCTGTGACAGCATTGCCGACCGCGAAACTTTGATGTCCTTGACGCGGTTTTACACCAGCAAATCGCGCGACAAATTAATCGGTTTTGATGACTATATTTCTGGCATGAAGGCCGAGCAAAAGGACATTTATTTCTTTGTTGGCGAGAACATAAATGACATGATGAACGCGCCAGAAATGGAGGTTTTCTTGAAAAATGACGTGGAGGTTATCCTGCTTACTGACGTGGTTGACGGCTTCTGGACGAACGTAATTCACGATCATAAAGGCAAGGATTTGAAGAGTATTACGCGCGCGGATGTTGACTTGAAGGACATTGAAAAGGCAGAAAAAGACAACAAAAATGAGTATTATACCGATGAGGAAAAGGCCATGACGGACATCTTTGCAAAGGTGTTGCAGGGCAAGGTTGTGGCCGTGAAAATTGCTACAAAATTGGTTGACAGTCCAAGCTGTTTGTCTGTTGCGCCAGGCGCCATGGATAGCCGCATGGAGGACTTTTTGGTGGCACAAAATCAGCTCAAAAAAAGGTCATTAAAAATCCTTGAAATCAATCCAAAAAATGAACTTGTCAAACGCACATATGAACTGCTAAAAAATACTATTAATAGTAATACTGTTAGTAGTAATACTACAAATAGAAATGAAAATTCCGAACATCGCGAGGTTGACTTAACGAACGCAAATAAGGATGGTCTTGAACTTGCGACAATGATTTACGAACTGGCTGTTATAGGCCAAGGTGACCACCTTGAAAATGCCGGAAGCGCAGTCAAAAGAATTTTAAAATATATTAAATAATGGTTACTGTTTCAGCGCCCGGAAAGCTTGTTTTGTGTGGCGAGCATGCGGTTTTACACGGCCAGCCAGCGATTGTTATGGCAATAAATCGGCGCATGCGAGTAAAAATGCGGCTTCGCAATGACAATATTATTGCCATAAAATCGCACAAATTTGGCATTGTCAACTTGAAATTTGCTGATTTAGAAGTAGAAAAAAGTGCTGAAAAATGGTATAGTTCAATTGCATTTTTGGTAAGAAAATTGCTGGCAGCAGGTAGCGGAATTGACATTGACATTACCTCGCAAATTGAAGATGTTGGCTTTGGTTCCTCCGGCGCACTGTTCTCGTGTGTGGCCTATGGCCTGCTGAAAATTACTATTAATAGTATTACTATGAATAGTAA
>JAFSXL010000036.1 GCA_017444125.1 Rickettsiales bacterium
AGGCAAAAAGAAAAGGCCAGCAGAAAATCTGCCGACCCTTATCAAATACTTCGTTATCAAAACGAGGATTAGAACATAAATCCAAGTTTTGCAGCAAATGTGTGGTGCTTCATCGTGTTACCGTGGAACTTTGCCAATGTTGAGTATCTCCACTCACCACCGATCATTACGTGGTCATTGAGGATTGCTTCAATACCAGCACCCATTGTCATACCAAAGCGTCTTGATTTTGTAACATCACCACTGTCATTTTCTTTGAGTGTCGCGATGTTTCCACCAAACAAACCGTATGGTTGAAGTGCAAAGCTATCACAGAGGTTGAATTTCAGACCTGCTTTCAATGCTAAGTAAGCCCACTCACTGTAAGACATTTTAGGCATTTCACCTTCACCATTAAATGGCATTCCGACAATCTTATTGTGGATTGGTAATCTACCTTCACCAACGATACCAACAAATGGGTGGATTGCATCAGATGCTCTGAAATACAAGTTGTAACCAAGTGTCAATGCCAAAGAATGGTTGTATGAATTAACTCCAGGTGTTCCTTGTGCGATTTCTGCATCAAGTTCTTTTTCAACAGCACCATCGTAGATTTGTGCTTCGTAGCCAATCATTCCATAAGCTTTACCGTAGACAAAACTTTCTTCTTTGTATGATTTTTTTACAGTTTTGATTTCTTTAACCTCCATTTCTCTTGCTTGTTTTTTTGTGATTGTGACAGGAGTTTTAACTCTGACTTCTTCTTTTACAACTCTTGTAGGTTTTTTCATTTTTGATTTGCCGTTGTCCCAGTTAATGACAATTCTGTCGCTTTGTCTGTGGACGGTTTTTGTTGGAGCAGCTTTTGCTTTGTCTGCCATAGCAGGGGCTAAAGCCAATGCCAAAGAAACACATGATAATAATGTTTTTTTCATAGAAAAAATTTTTTTAACGATGCAACTTGAAAAAGACAGAAAATAATTGTCAAGAGTTTTTTTGTAGATAAGGTTTATGGAGCGTGGGGCGGAGCGCGTTTGGCCGCCGAGGAACGAGGCGCAGCCAAACGGCGAGGGGGTGGCCACGGGCCGCGCGACATCATTTAAAAGAATTGTTATTTTTTTGCTCTTTCAACGTATTCCATGGTTGTGGTTGAGACAACAATGTCTTCACCGGCGTCCATGAAGTCAGGTATATTAATCGTAAGACCATTAGTCAAAAGTGCTGGTTTGAATGATGCTTTGACAGTTTGACCTTTGATATATGGTTGAGTTTCGGCAATCGTGCAGACAACATTTTGTGGCAAAGTTGCGGAAATAATCTCACCGTCTGCGTAATCAACCATTAGCTCCATATTTTCCTGCAAGAACTCCACTGGACCTGACAACATTGTTGCTGGAAGAGAAAACTGCTCGTAGCTCTCTAAGTCCATGAATTCCAAGTCATTACCATTTTTGTATAAATACTGCGCAGTTTTACTTTCATACATGACTTTGTCAACTGTTTGGTCGCTACGAAAGCGGTCATTCAACTTTGTTCCTGTTTTTATGTCTTTCAATTCTGCTTGGATGAATGCACCACCCTTGCCCGGTTTGACATGTTCTGTCTTCACAACGCGATACATTGAATTTTTATATCTTATCAAATTTCCAACTTTGAGTTCTATTGCACTAACATTTGCCATAAATTTTAGCTCACTGATTGATAAGAAATGTAATTGTCAAGAAAGCAATAACGTATCTTGACAAATAACTTTTCATAACTATACTCTCCCCGTTCAAACTTGTTTTTTTTTATGAAAATTTCACAATTTAACTCGCGCAGCGAGAGAGAGAGAGAGAGAGAG
>JAFSXL010000037.1 GCA_017444125.1 Rickettsiales bacterium
CAAACCGCGAGGGCGTGGCCTCGGGCAAGCGCAACAGAAATCAATAGCTTGTTTTAACGGAGTATTGCTAATTTCACTCGCCTTTTTATGTGCTCTCACGGCCACATCATGCGTAAATACTTACGAAGAAAAGGAACAATTCACAAAGAAAAACATCCAAAGTGTCAACGACAAAAATGCTAAAAAGCACGGGGAATTGGTTGTCCCTACGCTTGCAAAACAGTATAATAAATAGTTTATGAACGCAAAAATAATTGGTGTTGGCGGCTATCTCCCTGACAAGGTTCTAACAAACTTTGACCTTGAAAAGATGGTTGACACCACTGACGATTGGATAACGCAGCGCACAGGTATTCATGAACGACACATCGCTGCGGAAGGTCAATCAACCAGCGACATGGCTGTTGAAGCTGTCAAACTGGCGCTCATAAATGCGCAAATCTCCACCACCGACATTGACATGATAATCTGCGCCACAACCACTCCTGACTTGACTTTTCCAAGCACTGCATGTCTCATCCAGAACAAACTCGGCCTTGATAAGCCAATCATTGCATTTGACATCCAAGCAGTTTGCAGTGGATTTGTCTACGCCATGTCCGTTGCAAATGACATGATGCGTGGCAGAAAAATCAAGCATGCTGTCATTATCGGTGCGGATAAAATGTCATCATTGATTGAATGGCAAGACCGCTCAACATGTGTTCTTTTTGGCGATGGCGCAGGTGCAGTTGTCCTACAAGCAACCGAAGAACCAGGTATTATTGACGCAGAAATCAGGGCCAATGGGATATATTCAGACATACTGAAAACCACAGGAGGAACCTCCACCACAGCCGCCGCAGGAAATATCTACATGGATGGCCGCGGCGTGTTCAAGCATGCAGTTGAAAAAATGACTGCTTCAATAAAAGAAATTACTGAAAGAAATGGGCTCAAAATAGACGACATAGCGCTAATAATTCCACATCAAGCAAACTACCGAATTTTATCGCTTGTGGCGGAAAAGCTTGGCATTCCTGACGACAAATTCATGCTGACAATCGGCGAACATGCAAATACGTCTTCGGCATCCATCCCACTTGCGCTTGATGTTGCGCTGCAACAAGGAAAAATCAAAAAAGGAGACAACATCATCCTTGAAGCCCTTGGTGGTGGGCTCACTTGGGGAGCAGTGTTGGTAAGGTGGTAAATCAAATATTTCAAAAACTCAAAACAGAGCAACAAACCCGGTTATTATAAATGATACAACAATCAAGACGACAATTACTCTTGCAAAAATCTTCATAAAAGAAACCGCTCCACAGGTAGGGATCGAACCTACGACCAATTGGTTAACAGCCAACTGCTCTACCGCTGAGCTACTGTGGAATACGCAATATAGTTTTATAAAAAAAGTAATTGTCAAGTGGGGAATAAAAATTACTGCCATGTTGAACTAATTTTTTATGTTGCGCCGCCCGAGGCCACGCCCTCGCGGTTTGCACTCTCCTCGCTCCGATACGCTCCACTTCGTCCAGCAAACGCGCTCCGCGCCGCGCAACAAACCTTCTTGACTTTTATTTTTAATACTACTAAATAACAATGTTATGTCATTTTCTTTAAAACACATTTCTGTTTTCTGCAAAGAGAATGTCGTATGCTTCTGTTGTAAATAAGACAAACAATGGTAAGTGTTGTTTGTCTATAACCATATTTTCTAATCTTACATCTTCAAAAGGTTGCCGAATTCGTTTAATTTATTATTTTATGATTTATAAAAATCCATTAGATTTGATTGGAAATACACCAATCGTTGAGTTGCCACAATCTGTTCACGGCACAAGCAACAGGGTGCTGGCAAAGTTAGAGTATTTCAACCCTACTCATTCTATGAAAGACAGAATTGGTTATGCGATGATAAAGGATGCAGAGGAAAGAGGTATTCTCAAAAAAGGCATGACTATTGTTGAACCAACCAGCGGAAATACCGGCGTGGCACTGGCATATGCAAGTAGTGTCCTTGGTTATAGATTTGTTTTGGTTATGCCAGAACATATGACTGAGGAGCGTAAAAAACTTGCAAAGTATCTTGGTGCCGAATTGGTTTTAACACCAAAAGAAAAAGGAGTTCAAGGTTCGGTTGATGAAGCATACAAAATTGCAAAAGAGCAAAATGGTATTGTATTGGATCAGTTCAAAAATCCTGCAAATTTTCAAACGCAACATGATATTCTTGGCAAAGAGTTATTCACTCAAACAGAGGACGGAATTGACATTTTAGTAGGTGGTGTTGGCACCGGCGGAAGCTTGACTGGTGCAAGTGCATATTTAAAAGAGCATAGCAAGAAACAAGTTCACGCTGTCGCCGTTGAGCCAATAGAGGTAGATGTTCTTGAAGGAGGAACAAAAACAGGACCTCACGCAATTCAAGGTATAGCACCAGGCTTCAAACCTGATAATTATAAAGACGCTTTTGTTGATGAGATTTTCCATATAACAAAGGAACAAGCATTTGAGACCACAAAAATGTTGGCTAAAATAGCGGGAATTGTTGGTGGAATTTCCGCAGGTGCATCTGGTTTTGTAGCATTAGAGAAAGCAAAACAGGTGCATAACAAAACCATCTTGTTTATCGTTCCTGATTTTGCTGAAAGGTATATTTCAAATCCGTTGTTTGATTGATTTTTTTATGAATACTCTATTAAAACATGCAATCAATTTATGTTGCGCTGCCCGAGGCCACGCCCTCGCGGTTTGGCTCCCCCTCGTTCCTCGGCGGCCAAACTCGCTCCGCGCCGCGCAACAAATCAATTAAAAATTTGACATAGCATTTATGAAGAAAACGTTAAATTGGATAAAATCAATCAAGGCAAACGACCCAGCAGCAAGGAGCGTATTGGAAATACTTCTTTGCTACCCTGGGCTGCATGCGGTTTTGCTGTATAGGATTTCGCATGTGTTCTATAATTGCAGGTTATTTCTCATTGCAAGAATGATAAATTACATCGCCAGAATGTTGACAGGTGTTGATATCCACCCCGGTGCGAAGATTGGCAAACGCTTGTTCATAGACCACGCACAGGGAGTTGTTATCGGCGAGACCGCTGAAATAGGAGATGATGTTGTGATGTATCATGGTTCAACTCTTGGTGGAACTGGAAAAGACAAGGGCAAACGTCATCCGACAGTTGGAAATAATGTGATAATTGGTTGTGGCGCAAAAGTGTTGGGGAATATCACTATCGGCGACAATTCAAAAATTGGTGCAAATGCAGTCGTACTGCACGATGTGCCCGCAAACTCCACAGTTGTCGGTGTGCCGGGAAGGGTTGTTAAGAGTTCCTCTTAAACCTCCTCAAAATCCTTGACAGCAACTTGAACGTCCCATTTTGCTGCTTCTTTTCCTCTGGCGCAACATTGAATTTCGCCACTATTGAGTGATACAACTCAACCGCAGTTGTGTTATTTCCAATGCTATCCAACATCCTCAAAATGAACTCCTCGTTGTGCTCAAAAGCGTGCTTTGTCGTGATGACTTTGATGTTAAATTTGCGCTGGATTTCCTCAATCTCCTTCATATATGACACCACAAGATAGTCCAAAACCTCCGACTTTGCCATGATTTCAATGAACTCCTTCTTGGTAACTCTTGGGTCAAGCAACTGCTCCTTGATGCTATCCAAAATGTCAACCGCAATGATTGACGGCGCCTTGACAAGCCCTGTTCCATTGCAACAACTGCATTTGATTGTCAACATTTCGGCCACACTTGAACGCATGCGCTGGCGCGAAATCTCCACCAAACCGAACTGACTAACCTTTGCAAACTGCACTTTTGCCTTGTCAAACATGAATACTTTTTGCAGTTCGTGCTCCAAAATCCTCCTGTTTTTTGGGTCGTCCATGTCAATGAAGTCAACAACAATCAACCCTCCAAGATTACGCAATCTCAACTGGCGAGCAACCTCCGCAGCCGCTTCAAGATTGGTTGCGAGTGCCGTCTCCTCAACATTTTTCCCATGAATTGCTTTTCCAGAGTTAACATCAATACTCACCAAGGCCTCCGTTGGATTGATAACCAAATATCCACCTGACTTCAACGGAGCGATTGGGTTTAGCAGTTCGTCAAGCTTTTTGTCAATGCCAAACTTCTTAAATATTGACATTTTGTCCGTGTAGAGCTTCAACTTCGCGCTCTCGTGTGGCATCAGTTTCTTAACAAACGCCGACAGTTCCTCGTAGCCCTTCTTTCCACTGACAATAATTGCGCCGTCATCACCTCCTTCGTAGTTGTCCCTCACTGCCTGCGCGACAATATTGACCTCCTCGTAAATAGGGTTGCCATCAATTTTTGAGTGTACGGCCTTCTGCCTGATTTCATCCCAGAGGTTGCATAAATACTGGTAGTCACGCTTCAAGTCATTCACCGAGGCACGCACGCCAGCCGTTCTGACAATTAATCCCATTCCAAATGGAAGATTGAAACTGCGAATGATATTCAAAATACGCTTTCTGTCTTCGTATGAGAAAATCTTTTTTGATACACCAGAGCTTCTGGAACTGTTTGGCATCAGCACGCAGTATCTTCCCGGCAAGCTGATGTAGGTTGTCAGTGACACGCCCTTGTTTCCACGTTCATCTTTGAAGACCTGCACGAGCACTGTCTGACCGCGCTTGATGACCTCTTGAATACTGTATTTTTTGTAGATACGATATGCAGCGCGCGCTTGATTTTTCTTCTCTTCGTTGGATGGCTCACCCTCTTCATCCTCGTCTTCGTCCTCATCAAAATTGCGCTTGTCCTCCTCTTTTAAAGCCGCATCAAGCTGCTCCTTGTAGAGCTTTGGCAGTTGATAATAATTCGGGTGAATTTCACTGAATGGCAAGAACCCCGCTTTGTCGCCACCGTATTCTACAAATGCTGCTTGCAAGGAGTATTCAACCCTCGTGATTTTTCCAAGATAAATATTAGATTTGATTGTCTTTTTTTGTTGGTTTTCAAAGCTGAATGAGT
Source organism: Rickettsiales bacterium (assembly GCA_017444125.1). GTDB lineage: Bacteria > Pseudomonadota > Alphaproteobacteria > Rickettsiales > Deianiraeaceae > UBA4311. Next base: position 4,997 of record JAFSXL010000037.1, read on the forward strand.
CCAAGTTGCCATCCTTGTCTATTATCGCAACCGAGTAATTCTCTTCTCTGGAACAATCCACTATAATTTTTGACATATGCTATACCAATTAAACGCTCTAAAATGTAGTAATATAAATCCGCAAAACGAGCTGATAAGTTCTCAAAAAACTCGTCAAGAACTGCACTCACGAATTCAGATAATCTTTTAGTATTTTGTCTGGCACTCAAAAGAATGAGAAAGTTATTGCAAACCAATGACCTGATAACCGACAATCTTGTTTTGTAGAAAATTGCCTTTACCATACAAATACAGGTAAGTGAAAAAGATAAAAAATAAATGTCAAGTGCGTTTTATAGATTTATGTTCCGTTAAAACAAGCTATTAATTTATGTTGCGCTGCCCGAGGCCACGCCCACGCGGTTTGACTGCACCTCGTTCCTCGGCGGCCAAACTCGCTCCGCCCAGC
>JAFSXL010000038.1 GCA_017444125.1 Rickettsiales bacterium
ATTTTGGCCGTTACTCGTTGGTGATATTGTGTACGCACATCTTGTTTTGTGTGCAAATGCGCGCTGTGGCTGCAGCTCTGGGCGTGCACGGCAGCCGGTGGATCACTTTTGCAGCCTTCCTGATCACAATGGCAGTCGAGGCTGTTGTCATTGCTGTCTTTATCAGGTTGTTTCCGCGTTACACAGCGCAGAAGGAGTTTTTCAAGCATGGTTGGAGGCTATTTTGGATTTGAAACGAGTGAAAGCGTTATATCAAAAAAGGAATGCGAATGCAAATAATTGAATTGAGTTGTCTTTTATTTGCACAGATGCAGTATTATGCTTAATTTTGCGCGATTTTTATGTCTGATCGTTTGTCGTTAACCTGCGCAAAGAATGATAAAAATCTTGATTGATATTATTTATGTCATATTATTTATGTCAATGTGAGTGCATAATTATTATGCGCTATTACACTGGAAAGTAAGTATGAAAAAGCAGCGGTTGGCCTATATTGACTTCATGAAGGGCATTTGCATCCTGCTTATTGTCCAACAGCATGTTGATTCAAATTTCTTTAATGGCATAGCCCCCAATCTGAACAATGCGTTGCAGTCATTTAGGGTGCCTATGTATTATTTCTTATCAGGCTTGTTCTTCAAGCTTTATGATGGATTCTGTGATTTTTCCAGGAAAAAAGTCAACAACATAATAATTCCTCTTGTGTTTTTTGAGTTGTTGTCTTTGTTTTTGGCACTTTGCGAAGTCCGATGCAAATCCAGCCTTGGCTTGGATTCGGCAGTGGGCTTTAAATGGATTTATATGTTAGACCCAATTCTTGAGCGTGACTGGCATTTCACATTCCCAATGTGGTTTCTGTTGAGCTTATTTGAGGTTAACATTCTTTTCTACAGTATTCAGCGATTGTTCACGAGTACTCTGTGGCGGATTGTCGTCGTTGTCGCGCTTTCGCTAACTGGCTACACACTTGCATGCCACAGTGTCATGCTCCCGTTGCAGCTCGATTCAGCATTAGTGGGATTGCCTTTCTTTTTGATGGGTTATTACACCAAATCCAACGACTTGCTTCAACCATCAAAACTCGACAAGTGGGGATTGTGGGCAATCATTCCAGTTGTAACCATTATTTATTTTTCGGCTGGAAAAATTGATATACATTTTCAGGTGTTGCCAAACATTTTACAGTTGTACGCCATACCAGCACTGGCTATTATGACGCTATTTTTGGCCAGTAAAAATATGCGTTATGTACCCAAATCAATTATGTTTTTCGGTCGATATTCTTTGGTTGTTTTAGGAACTCATGGGTTGCTTGCCGGACAGGCGAGAATTCTTTGCCATGCGGTGTTTGGCGATGCGTTGTGGGTTTCCTTTTTGGCTTTTTTGTCGGTGATGCTTCTTGAGATAGCAATCATCATCACCTTGGCCAAGTACTTCCCTCGCTTCACAGCGCAGGAGGAATTTTTCTTGCAGGGCTGGAAACCGTTTTGGAAATAAGAATAATTCATTCATCTAACGGTTCCCCTATTATTTGAACTCTATTAATTTGCACAATCGCATTATTTTATCTAACTTTGCACGAGTTTTGTTATAGCCGCCCAATGGGTGTTTATGTATAATCCATGCCAATGGTGTGTATATTTCTTTATTTGAATGATGTTATGTCTTGATTCTGATTGGAAGAAAGATACATTCACAA
>JAFSXL010000039.1 GCA_017444125.1 Rickettsiales bacterium
TTTATTTTAATAAAATTTTTTAACTAAATGTTGATTTCAATAATTTTTTTGTTAAAATAAACCGTTTTTTATTATTTTATATGGAAAAAAAGACAACAACAGACGATGCTTTAAGAAAAGAGTTCAAGATAATAGAGGCTCAAAAGAAACAAGAGTTACACGATGCAGAATATTATAAAAATTTTGATGAATTATTACAAAACAGAAAAGGATTTGCCGATAAATTCATAGAAGTGTACGAAAAATATGGCGAAGAAGAGGGTACGCAAAATATGACATATCAAGATTATAATATTATTGCACGAGCGGCCTTTTTGAATAAACAGCCGTTTTTTTGGGAAACTTCTGGCAAGGAAAAGATACTTAAATATAAGGATAAAAACAAGTTAGATGAAAAACTTGGTAATTGCTATGACAAAGCGATTGAATTCAAAGAAAAGCAAAACAAAAACGTCATTAACGTTAACTCCATTAACGATAAGAAGAACAAAGGCAAAGGGAAGAAGTAATCACACATCCAACTCCTTCACCTTCAATGCATTGTTGACTATGAACGCACGGCGCGGAGCAACATCCTCACCCATGAGCATATTGAAAACATGGTCGGCCTCCTCAGCATCTTCAATGGATACCTTCAACATTGTGCGCGTGTCTGGGTTCATAGTTGTCTCCCAGAGCTGGTCAGCATTCATCTCACCAAGACCTTTAAATCTCTGGATTGTCATGCCATCACTACCAAGAGTTTTTATCATGTCAACAAATCCACCAACGCAGCGATATGACTTTTCACCATCTTTGCTAATTAAACGTCCACCGTTGATAATGAGCTCATACACCAATTTCACATCAACTTTGTGGAGGATTTTTACAACTTCTGGAATTGCCAAGAATGTTGGTTCTACACTGTAATCATGGTATGTTCCACGCACCTCGCGGAAGAAATGCATTTTGTCATCGTCAGTCATTTCAATGTGCCAGCGGTATTCATCATCATCCACAAACTGCTGCATCAGGCGGTTAACCTCGTCCATCAAATCAGTCAGGTGATGACTGCCAACAACTGCGCTTGCCAACAGAACTGAATAGATAATATCCTTGTCAATAGCAGTTGGGATTTCCTTGCAAGCATTTGCAAATCTCATGATTGTGAAAGTCAAATTCTCCAAGTCATCTCCTGCAATGCGGCTTTGTTGCTCATCATTTTTGATGATATAACCATTATTCAGTGCACTTTTTACGAGTTGCTGAGCCAGTGCATCGTCATTCTGTAAAAACATTTCTGTGCCATTTTTCTTAATACGATACAGCGGTGGTTGTGCCACATATAAATATCCTTTCTCCACTATTTCGGGCATCTGGCGATAGAAGAATGTCAACAGCAGCGTCTCAATGTGGGCACCATCCACATCGGCATCTGTCATGATTACAATCTTGTGGTAGCGCAACTTTTCAATGTTGAAGTCATCCTTGCCAATTCCAGTTCCCAAGGTGGCAATTAGCGTGGTGATGGTGTCGCTTGACAAAATCTTATCAAAACGCACTTTTTCCACGTTCAAAATCTTACCACGTAATGGCAAAATGGCCTGTGTTTTTCTGTCGCGACCTTGCTTTGCTGTTCCACCTGCCGAATTACCCTCCACAATAAACAGCTCACTTATTGCAGGGTCATTTGACTGACAATCTGCTAGCTTGCCGGGAAGCGCAAAACTGTCAAGCGCGCCCTTTCTACGGGTTAAATCTCTGGCCTTACGAGCGGCCTCACGTGCAATCGCGGCCTGTGAAACCTTTTGAACTATCTCCTTCGCCTTGTCTGGATGCTCCTCAAACCACCTGCCAAGCTGCTCCACGACAATATTTTCAATCACTGGACGCACTTCCGAAGACACCAATTTGTCCTTTGTCTGCGATGAGAACTTTGGGTCGGGCACCTTTGCGGAGATGATGTAAGTCAATCCCTCGCGGATGTCATCACTCGTCACATCAACTGCGTCCTTTTTAGCAATATTCTTTGATATGTAATCTGTCACCACTCTTGTCAGACCGCTACGGAAGCCAGCAAGGTGCGTTCCACCATCCCTCTGGCGGATGTTGTTGGTAAAACACAACATGTTTTCATGATATGTGTCAGTCCACTGCAAGACAACCTCAATGCCGACATCCTCCTTCTCACCCTTGATGTCTATAATATCATTCACACTCGCCTTGCCCTGATTTGCAAACTTGATATACTCAATTAGCCCTCCTTCGTAGTGGAAAACTGTCTCATTTTCCTTGCCGATGCGCTCATCTTTCAGCAAAATTCTTACTCCCGAATTCAAAAAGGCCAACTCTCTAATTCTCTGTTCAAGCGTTGCGTAGACAAATGTGATGTCCCCAAACGTATCTATTGCAGGCATGAAAGTCACTTCTGTCCCGTGCTTGCCAGCATCGCAGTCGCCAACTCTTTTAAGTGGCGCGACAGAAACTCCATCTCTAAACTCAATGAAATATTCTCCTCCGTCCTTGAAAATCGTGGTTTTCAGCCAAGTAGATAGTGCATTTACAACCGACACACCAACACCGTGCAGTCCTCCTGAAATCTTGTATGAATTTTTGTTGAACTTACCACCCGCATGCAGTTGCGTCATGATTACCTCTGCTGCAGAAACTCCCTCTTCTGGGTGGATGTCAACAGGAATTCCACGCCCATTATCCTTTACCGTGCACGAGCCATCCTGATTAATGATAACAGAAATCAAGTCGCAATAGCCAGCCAGTGCCTCGTCAATAGAGTTGTCAAGTACCTCATAAACCATGTGATGAAGTCCCGAGCCATCGCCCACATCACCAATATACATTCCAGGGCGCTTTTTTACTGCCTCCAATCCATGCAAAACCTGTATTGAACTCGCATTGTAATTCCCCTGAACTTTGGTTTCTTGTGTGCCATTGACGTTTTCATCACTCATACTTTGAAGGTGGGATGGGAAAAATAAAATTCAAGTAAATAAAATTATCTTCAAGTTTGTTGCGCCAGCGCGGAGCGCGTTTGTCGGACGAGCAACGCGAGGAGATGACAAACGGCGAGGGCGTGGCCTCGGGCGGCGCAACATCAATTATATTCTATCTATCATCCTTAACTTTAAGCTAACAACAAATGTCAGCGCAATCACTATTGATGTAATGACTATAAATGCAGCTTGATATGATGAATATTGCGCAATGAGGCCGGTCAAGCCAATGCTGGACGATGTAAAAATGGTGCAGAATGTCATCGCCAATGATATTGCAGTGCCACGAATTCTCTTGTCAGAAACCTTATCCAGGGTGCGTTCAATAGATACTTCAATGGTGGTATAGCACATGATAATTCCACACATGAAGGCAATCATCATGATGCTGTTGTAGCATATTGCTGTGGCAAGCGCGAAGGTCACGAATGCTGTAAAAATATAGCAGCACTTGCGGATTGATATACCATGATGCAATACAAACATTGGCACAAGGCATCCAACGGCCATGGCGATTTTACATGCGCCGCCCGTAATTGCTATGCCCGAAGCTGTGTAGCCCATATCAAGTAAAATCATGCTTGCGACAGAACCAAACTGCCATGACAGAAAGTTGATAAGTCCGTAGAACATCATTAGATATAAAAATTCTGGGTGCTTTTTTGCGACTTCAAACAATGTTTGCCATATTGCCTTGAACGACTTTGACTGATAATTATGCAATCCTGACTGCTTTGCATTTGGCACAACTTTCATGATTATCATCACGGTCGTGATATTCATGGCTATGCTGATATAGATTAACAGATTGTATCCATATATTTTGAATAGTCCCGCAGCCACAAAGTGCATTGACGCAAGCAGAATGTCCATAACGAAGTAGTAAATAGACATCGCGCGCGGATAAAGCGACACTTTTCCATTTGCTGACAGTGTGTTATAGATATATGCCCCGACTTTGCCGTAAATGGAGCTGTAAGACACACCGCTGACAAGCACAGCGAGCAGATATGCCTCAAACGAGGCAGGCAGGAGGAATAGGAAATACGCCGAGAGCTTGAGTAGTCGCCCGATGAGGAAAACTGGCTTTGGCCCAAACTTGTCAAATGCCATACCAAAAATGCTGTCCGAAAGCAACCTAACAAGCTTTCTTGCCAAGAGGATGATTGACAACTGCAATGGAAGGAGCCCGCTGTTTGTCAAAAATGGTATCAGCACAGTGCAGAAGAGTGCTGAATGAAGTGCACCAAACGAGATTGTCTCGGTTAGAAATCTCGGAAAACTGAATGGTTTTTTTATTTCACTGCTTGACATAAAGTTCGGACATCAATCTTTGACAATTTTAAAAATCAACTTGATTAAATCTTGCAGGCCTTCGTGCGTGAGCGTTGATATACAAATTGGCTCAATTTTTGTTGACCTCTTGAATGCCGCAACCCGCTTTTTTAGCTCCTTCCCATCCAACAAATCCACCTTATTAAACACCACAATTTCCGCCTTTTTCAGAATGTCCTCGTTATATTCTTTTAGCTCTTTTTTTATCGTTTTGTAGTTCTTCAACAGATTATCATCACTTGCATCAAGCATGTGAATTAGCACCCTGCAACGCTCTATGTGCTTCAAAAATTTGTCACCAAGACCAACTCCAAGGTGCGCATTTTCAATCAGTCCGGGAATGTCGCACACAACAACCCGTCCGCGCCCCCTTTTTATTACTCCGAGTGTGGGTTTGATTGTCGTAAATGGATATGCTCCGATCTCCGATTTTGCGTTTGTGATGGCGCAAATCAAGCTGGATTTCCCCGCATTTGGCATGCCGACAAGCCCAACATCTGACAGCATTTTGAGTTTCAACTTGAACCATCCACTCTCGCCTTCTTCTCCCTTTGTGGCCGTGCGAGGTGCCTGATTTACTGATGTCTTGAAGGCCATGTTGCCAATTCCGCCCACTCCGCCGTGAACGATGACATACTCCGCCCCTTCCTTATCTAAATCTGCCAGCAAAACCTCTTCGTTTTCATCAAAAACCTGCGTTCCAAGCGGCACGCCAAGCACCATGTTCTCACCGTTCGCGCCAGTCATGTTTGCGCCAGCGCCACTTTTTCCGCTCTTCGCGCGATGATGTTTGTTGTAGTGAAAATACAGCAACGTATTCAAATTGCTCTTCGCGACAAGGATGATGTCCCCGCCCTTGCCACCATCACCACCATCTGGGCCTCCGCGCGGAACATATTTTTCTCTGCGAAAACTGCAACAGCCATTGCCGCCGTTGCCTGCCTGCATGAATACTTGCACTTCATCAAAAAAACGTTTGTCCATTGCCCAATCTGCCTACTATTTACTTGTGAAGGCCGCGACAACCTTGCCAATGAGGTCCTCCAAGTTCATTGTTGACTGCGTGAGTGAAAATGACGAGCCATTTGTCAAGAACATGTCATCCGCACCTGGCTTGATGCTTAAAAACTTGCCGCCCAACAGCCCGCTGCTTGTGACTGCCAACACCGAGTCAGTTGGAATATTCAGCCCCTCTTTGATGCCAATTTTTACCTCAACTTGGAATGTGTTTGGGTTCAGCGTGGTCTCTTCAACCATACCAACGCGCAAGCCGGCAATTTTGACCTCGCTGCCAACTTTTATACCATCAATATTGCTAAATTTCGCATGCAAAACGTTCTTGTATGTCTCGCGCTTTTGGATTTTTCCAATCTTCACTGTGTGTGATACAAACAGCGCACAAATCAGCAAAATCACTGCTCCGTTAATAGCCTCAAATTATTTTTTTTCTTCCATATTTGAATAATTTTTTGATAAGTATAATTGTCAAGCTCTAAAAACTAAGATGTTGACTACTTTTTTTTTTTGTTAACATAATAGTGTTTGGAAATATGAGCAGCAACATTCATACATTATCTAATAAAAGGATATCACAAAGCAAGAGGCAAAAAATTGAAAGAGAGCCGCAAGACAATATTGTAACGTTTAATGATTTAGACAGGAGAATATATAATCGCCAACTGTGTAAAGGAAGAGAAAAAGAAAAAAACGGTGGCTTTATGATGGTTGTAAAAGATAAAGATGGAAAAGAACATATTCTTCTTTCTTATCATACATTATCTAGAGAAAAGATGATGTTTCTTGATCCTGAAGATTTTTATAAAGGTTTATATATAAATAGTGAAGGAGAGCTTTGTTATGGTGAAGTTGGTTGTGACACGGGACATGAACCGAAACAGTTTACTCTCGAAGAGTATAAAGAGTTGATATTTAAAAAAAATAAAGAAACTAAAGCAGATAGATATTTGGACAAATTAAAAAAAACAGAATACACATGTGGTAACGATAATTCAGTCTTAAATTCGAATGTTGCTGACAAACAAAAAGAGCAAAAAGAAAAAAGGGGAAAGGAAAATTGTAAAAATGAATATTTTGGCAAATTTAACCAACCAGGGTACACATGGGGTAACGCCAATATAGAATCAATTACGAATAACGTTGACAACCAAAAAGAGCCAATGGATAGCGTTAGAAAAAAGAATAATCATATAAATAATTATACATCAGCCTTGACATATGAAAGCACAGGTATAGATAGTAATAATACATATCAGACATATCAGTACGATACAAATGATTATAACAATCTTGAAAACTTAGATTATAGTGTCATCAATCAGAACAATACTAACTTCCTTGATAGTAGCTATGAAGATTATCTCGGGCTAAATAATTATAACTCGCCGAATAATAATAACAGTAATGAATTCGATGGTTTTTCTCTTGAAAGTTATGAGCAACCAAGTTATACATATGATGATTGTTCTTTTTCAAGTAAGCCGGATAAGCAACATAATTACAAAAACGAACCGTGGAACCAAGAATATGCAGAGGTTAAAGTAATAAGTGATAATAACGATGAAAAGAATTTTGGGTACTCAAGCAATGGCTATGGCTATAATCCGAATGACATCTATACAAAATATCTACAACATGAATATTATGGCATGAACACATACACACCACAAGATGTGAATTCAAACACACAATACAACAAACAGGTATACAATCAAACTTACTACCCGTACAACTGGTATTTTTAACAAATAATTTGACAATAATTTCATTGCTCTTTCAATCAACCAATGACTTCGCAATCACATCTTGTATTGGCGCGAAAATACAGGCCAAAGATACTATCAGAGCTGGTCGGACAGGATGTGTTTGTCAAGACAATTTCCAATGCAATAACCACTAACAAAATTCACCATGCATTCTTGTTGACAGGCACGCGTGGCGTTGGAAAAACTTCATCTGCGCGCATATTGGCATTGAGTTTGAACTGTAAAAAAGCAGATGGCCCCACATTGACACCATGCTTGGAATGTGATTGTTGCAGAGAAATTTTGAACGGCAGCAATCCAGACGTGATTGAGTTTGACGCCGCGAGTAATACTGGAAAGAGCGAAATCCACGACAATGTGATTGACAAAGTGAACTATGCGCCAATCATGTCAAGGTATAAAATCTACATCATTGACGAGGTGCACATGCTGTCAAAAGCCGCATTCAATGCACTGTTGAAGACACTTGAAGAGCCGCCAGAAAGAGTGAAATTCATCTTTGCGACAACAGAGGTCAGAAAAGTGCCGATTACGATTTTGTCAAGGTGTCAGAAATTTTATCTGAAAAATATACCTGAAGATATCATTTTTAACCACTTGAAAAGTGTGTGTGACAAGGAGGCGGTGATATACGATGAAGACAGCTTGAAGCTTGTTGCAAAATATGCCAATGGCTCAATGAGGGATGGACTTTCGCTGCTGGATCAGGCCATAAGCATCACAAATTCAAACCTTGAAATTGGCTCGGTCAGCACAATGTTGTCAATTCCAAGCAGAGAGCTTGTTGCGAGGATGTTTAAATACAGCTACATTGGAGACATCAAACAGGCAATGGATATGGCAAACGAGTTTATATCTGGCGACATTGAGAGCGCTTCGGTAGTTAACGAACTGATGGAAGTCATCTTGGATGGACTGAAAATAGCAAGCGGAGTTATCACAAAAGATGAGACATGTCATGAATTTGCAAACGTTCTCGGCGAGCAAATGGATGCGGACAATCTGAATATTCCGCGCCTGTTGCGCATGTGGCAGATTTTGTCAGCATCTTTGCAGGAAATGAAAACCATTCAGGCCAAGCAGTATTTTACAGCACTGATTTACAAATTGTGTTATTCATCAACTCTGCCAACGCCTGTGGAGAGCTTGAAACTTATCAAAGATGAACTCTTACAGGAGACATTGAGACAGTTCCCGGATGGTAAAATTGTGAAATAAATCAAACAATATATTATTTTCAGGAAAAAATCAAAATTAACAGTTAATAATAGCTCTAAATTTGGCTTTAAAAACACAGCCATTTTGTCATCAACCTTGACATTTATTTTTAATCATGGATGTTTTATACAGCTGTTTTTGTAGTATGTAAGGTTAAATGATACCAGAGAAGCCAGCGGATAAATCGGTTAAGGATGCTGACACGAGCGATTTAGAAAAGCAGCTTGAAAAGGACATACAAAACGCAGAAAAACAGCAGGAAGAGGAGGTAAAAAAACAGAAACCAAAGCTCGCGCAAAAGGCCGCAACTAAATATGCAAAATATGCAATTTTGGGTATATCAGCCATTTTGATAGGATACAAAATGTTTTTTTCTGTCAAGGCAGCACAAGAACAAACAGTCAAGAAAAAAGAAAGAAAAAAA
>JAFSXL010000040.1 GCA_017444125.1 Rickettsiales bacterium
AGTTGCGGGTTCGAGCCCCGTCATTCCCGCCAGTTTTATTTCATTTCATTCACCATTTTGTCAAACTTCCTCAACTTGAAAATGATAAATAGCGTTATTGCCGAGACGATAATTGTAATGACTAAAAACGCGATTTTGTAGGAGAAATACTGTGCAATAAAACCAACAAGTGCCAAGCTTGCCATGGTGAAAATATTGCAGAAAGTCATTGCCAATGAGATTGCGGTGCCCCGTATGCGCCTGTCAGACACGCGGTCAAGGTTTTTTTCAATGGAGACCTCAATGGTAGTGTAAATCAGTACAATGGAATACATAAATGCCATCATGATATACTCGTTATAAAGCACTGCACTGACAACAGCAAAGCCTACAAAAAAGGTGAAAATATTTGTGCATTTCTTGATTTTGATGCCATTTGATAGGAAGTATGACAAGCAACAACCTACTGCGAGAATGATTTTGCAAGTTGCTCCAATACTGACAACGGCTGAGTTGCTAAGTCCCATGTCCATCAAAATCATTGCAGAGATTGAACCAAACTGCCACGACAGAAAATTAACAAGTCCATAAAAAACAAGCAAATATAAGAACTGTGGACGGCGTTTTATCAGGATTTTTATGGTGATAACAATATCCTTGACCGACCGCGAGACGAACTTTTCAACCTTGTTTTCCTTGTTGCTTGGAATGATGAAAAGCAGTATTAAAATTGACAAAATATTTAGAATAATGCTAATTTGTATAAGCAAATTGTAGCCATAATATTTCAACAGCAGCGCAGCGAGGAATGATGCTGAGGAGATAAACACACTTGTGGAGAAGTAATAAACAGACATTGCACGGGTATAAAAATTCAACTTCTCATGTACTGAAAGCGTGTTGTAAATGAATGCGCCAATCTTTCCATACATAGCACTGTAAGATATTCCATCAAACAGCATGGACAGCGCAAACACTTTGAACGATGGCTCTTGCAGAAGAATGAGAAAGCTAATTAACTTGGCTACACGACCAATGAAAAACACTTTTTTTGCTCCAAATCTGTCAAATAGTAGCCCAAATACGCTATCAAATAGTAGTCGTCCGAGCTTTTTCATCATAATCAACATTGATAGTTGAAGTGGTAAAATTCCGCTATCCTTGAAAAATGGTACAAGCACAACGCAAATAAGTGATGTATTCAATACTCCAAACGTTATCGTCCCGCTCAAAAACCTCCGCAAATTGAAGATGTATTTTGACATATTATCCAAGTTCTATACTCACTTGTTTTACGGCAAAGCTTGCAAAAACCTGCAATGCATCAAGCGCCTTCACCCTTTGCATATTTGACAACTTGTTTGAAACACCAATCCAGATAGTTGTGCCATAATTGGTTTCTGCTTCAACGTAATCACTAAACTTTGAATATTTCATATACGCGTTTGTAAATGCCGAGAAAAGTTCTTTATTTAATACCGCAAGTTGTCCTGCTTCTGATGCTCTTTTTAGTGCATCTTCCGAATGCGAGATAAGAATATCATATTGAGCATCAACGACTTTCTTGCTCTCATTATCTGCTGTTCTAACTTTTCCATACATGTTCCTAATAACATCATGCTTTTGCAATTCCTTAACCATTTTCTTGTATTGAGGACTTATATCAAGGCCTCTCTTGTCCATTATAAATGTAAAGTCAACTTCATTCTTTGTGAGAATTTTGCCACCAATTTCCTCGCCGATATATTGTGCTGACATTGACGTGAAAAGCACCAACAACAAAAATGCAGCAATAGTAGAAAATGTCTTTGCTATATTACGATACATGCCGTCAAGTAGTCGTAAAAGCCACCTCATGTTCTTACTACAAAATTAGATTTGCTTATAGATTATTTTTGTAAAATGCAAGAGTTACTTCGTTCTCTTCTTCTGAAGGATAACTTTACCACCAACCAGAAATACAATCATTGCGCTCAAACAGGCAGCAAATCTCGCGGTTGCACCAGCTAATGCAAAGCCAAAGGCCTTATTTTCAAAGTAGTTCCCAAGCTGCGTGAAATATCCAATAAAGAACAAGCTGACAAACGACATAATGGACACCAACAATGCATTCATTCTTGCTGCTTTTTTGGCCTCTGTGGACATCCCGAAAATTGTCAATAAAATTACTACCAGCGAGCCAACGGTTGTTCCGATATGCATTGCGATTGCATTTTGCATTGTCATTATCTCACATGACACAAGCACAGTCAAAACACTAATGATAAGAGCTCCTGACTGACACAGACATATCAAGATGATACCCTCAAAGAACAATAAAAACTTGTTGTTGGTAAATGAAAAACACTGTTTGAACCACTCCTCATGCTGCAAGACAGACATTGATTTTCCGAGCAATTCTAACGACAAAAGTAGCAATCCAAGATAGAAAATGCTATGGCCGATGTTTTTATGTTTTGTCCTCAAAATAACTGCACCTGCAATGATAAGCATTTCCTCAATCAAGTCGCACTTTGCTGAGACCAAAAACGCTGTACTACTGGCTCCAATTGGCGTTCCGAAAATGATTGGCAGAGCTTCTGATACGCTCAAAACATTTGCACCAACAAGTGTTAAAACTAACATTGATACTCCCCTATTTGACTGCAAAATGGCTGCCGCTGCGATACCGAGCCCGAAATCCCCAATTTTATATTTTGTTAATGCCGAAAACTTTTTTTTCATTCCTCGCACATCTTGCCTCATTATCAATTTTGAGAACTTCTTAATTGAATAAAAAAACAAAATTATTGCAGCGATTTCTTGCACTATAACGCTAAATAGCATATTGAGACAACGCAATCTATATCTTTTTTGCGAAAATGCAAGTTAATCTTTTGTCGTTCCACACCACCTCTTGACATTTATCTCTCTTTCCCCTATACTCTCTTTGTTTAATAGCTGTTTTTTTATGAAACTTTCATCAATTAAGACATTCTCTTCGAGAGAGAGAGAAAGAGAGAGAG
>JAFSXL010000041.1 GCA_017444125.1 Rickettsiales bacterium
ATAAATTATTTTCTTTCTTCCAGGGATTTTCTTTTATTGTTTAAGAATCGGCAGAGTTTCATTGAGGCAGGGGGTAAAAGTCCGCCGGCGGTGTTACCAAGAGTGATTAAGAGAAGACAAAGGATTGTCTTTCCGCACCATGCGTTTGCAAAGGTGAAATAGAACATATCTGCAACGCAGTGTTCAAATCCGCAAAGCACAAACACGCTGACGCCAAAGAAAAGCGCGAGAGTTTTGACTATATGATTTTCAAATTTTGCCCAACCGTATGTTGCAAGGAATATAAGCATATTGCAAAAGATACCAAGCACGAACAGGCTGATCAAACTGTCATTTATTTTTGTGTTTGCAAGGGTTACACACGCTTCTTGAAGAGAAGTTAGGCGAGTCAATTGCATGACAAAGCCGGCCATGATTGCTCCGACAAGGTTTCCAAGCCAAATGACCACAAGGTTTGCAATGAATGATGGCTTTTTGTCAAGGGCGGTTCCAATCTTGCCTGTGTAAAGGTTGAGGTCAAATACCAAAATAGAAAACAGTCCAATTGTGAAAAAGAGACTTCCGACAATCTTGTTGTTTGACGCAAGATATGCCATGCAACCAACCGAGATGCAAACTCCGGCAACAATTGCAAGCAGGAAATCTCTTGTGTATTCAAGCGCTTTGATTTTTACTGTGTTTTTCATGATTTTATCCTCCGTGTGAAAAAATAAATGATGTGTAAGACTTTTCTAGCTTTTATTTCTTGTGATTTATAATAAAGAATATCTTAACACAATTCCATTATATAATTGATAAAAAAATCATGTCAAACTTATTTCAAATAAAAAAATAAAAAGTGCAACACTATTGTTGCACTTTCGTTATTTGTTTTTATCAATATCAATTTTAAAATCATTATAAAGATTGATCATTTCAAATGTTGTTTGATAACATACATTTGTTTGTTTAATATTCAAATCATTATCAGCAATATTTAAACATTGATTATTGTTACTGCCAAATTGAGATACATTGCATAAAGCAGCCACAGAGTATATATTGTGAAAATTATTCCGCTTGCGATATGTTCTTTATAAAAGCGATAGGTTACGACTATTGCGCTTATCACCACAAGGGCAAGCCATACGCAAGAGAAGATGAGAAGATTTAGACGGAAAAAAAACAGTGTCCACAAAATATTAAATAACAAATGAATTGAATAGATTATGACATTGATAAGCCTTGTTTGTTTATCCTTGATTGTCACATAGGAAAGGAACATGGCAACGCCGATTGCAATATAAAGTATTGACCAGGCGACAGGGAATACCCACTCTGGCGGATAGGCAGGTGGTGGGATATAATCTTCGTTCATTTTTCCACCAAGCAGTGTTGCGATTATTCCAACCACAATTGTTCCACCAATTATGCACAGCGCCGCAATCCAGTTTACTTTATTGTCGTGATGTTTTGGTGTTGGTCTATAGTATTCGTGACGCTCTTGGTACCTGTCGCTTTGCTGAGATTGTGATATTGGCCTTGTGTCAGTCGTTGTGTGTGAAGTTGTGTTTGTTGATGTATGAGATGTGGTGTGATTTGCCATTTGACCATGTTGATTATGGATTTCATGGTTGTTGCCAGCTTGTGATTTTGCTGAACTTAAGTTTACACTTTTTAAGTGATTATTGTTCTTGTTTGATGAGTAATTTTTCTTTCTGAGTTGATTATTTTTGTTTTGTGCCATTTTTACCTCGCTTTGTTATACATCAATATTTGCCAAGAAATTTTAAATTATACAAAATAAAATGCAGAATATTAAAATCTGCATTTTTAGGGGTAAAAACAGTGAAAAACTGGTTAAATTTTGCAAAAATCAGTCAAATTCTTCCAAATTGTCGCGATTAAACAGATTGTCAAGAGCGGTCTTTACATCAATTTTATGCTCAATTAAATCGCTTACAGTTTGCGTGATTGGCATTTCAAGATTATATTTTTTTGCCATCTTCAAAAGCGCGTTTGCTGTTTGCACGCCTTCAGCAAGTTTGTCAAAATATTCGCCCTTGACAAACAATTCACCAAATTTCCTATTGTGAGAGTGAGGGGAAAACAGTGTTGCTTCATAGTCTCCCAAATGGCATAATCCATAAGCAGAAAGTTCATTTCCGCCGGCGGCTTTCATAAGCCTTGCAATTTCTCTTGTGCCACGAGCCATAAGCGCACCCTTAACACTTGTCATGTTAAGTCCGTCAAGCATACCAGCAGCAATACCCATAACATTTTTTGCTGCAGCACCAATTTCTGTGCCAATCATGTCGTTGCCTTGATAGTAGCGGATAAGGTCGCTTCTAAGGTCATTTACTAGTGCTTTGCTGAGCTCTCTGTTATAGCTGTCCACAATCATCATTGAAGGGATACCTTTTGTGAAGTCTTGAATATGTCCAGGCCCAACCCATGTTGCGATTTGGTTTTTGTCAATACCTGATTCCATCAAAACCTCAGAAAGTCTTTTTCCGGTCGTTTCCTCAATACCTTTCATACAGATAATATAGTTTTTCTTGTCGAAGCCCTCAATTTTCTTTACGCTTTCCATAAATCCGCGAAGATTTTGTGAGCTGATTGAAATGATGATAAAGTCATTTGCCTTGACAGCTTCTTCAAGATCGGTCGTAAGATGGATGCTTTCAGGAAGCTCTACATAGTTGTTTTTTCTTGTTGCAAAAAAATTCACAACATATGGATCTGTTGGAATTCCAAACATTGTAACTTTATGTCCGGTTTTGTCAAGATACCAACCAATAAAACTGCCCCAACGGCCACAGCCAAGTAATGTATAATTGTTTTTCATAATAAATCTCCTTTCAATTATTGTAGCACTTTAAAACAAGAATGTAAAACATTTAGCGCAATTGTTTAAGTGAATAAGAATAAAGATTGACAAGTAAATTAAAGATGTTGTATATTATTTAAGTCAATAATAATTATAAGAAGATCGCATGATTTTTAAACATTGATTTGATATAACATATGCGACTTCAAAGGACTAAAGTATGATACTTGTAAACAATGTGAGATTGCAGTTTGGTGGAAGAGTGCTTTTTGATGAGGTCAACCTTAAATTCACAAAAGGCAACTGCTATGGAATTATCGGTGCAAACGGTGCCGGTAAGTCTACTTTTTTAAAGCTTATTTCTGGTGAGATTGAGCCTTCTTCTGGCGAAATTGTCATTGACAAGGGTGAACGTATGAGCATTCTTGCCCAAAACCAAAATGCCTATAATGATTATACCGTGCTTGACACGGTCATGATGGGACACGAAAAGTTGATGAAAATTGGCAAAGAAAAAGATGAGCTTTATGCAAAGCCTGATTTTTCTGATGAGGACGGTATCCGTGCTGCAGAGCTTGAGAACGAGTTTATGGAACTCGGCGGCTATGAGGCGGAGGGGGAAGCTCAGAGTCTTTTACAAGAACTTGGGATTGAACCTGAGTATTTCTATGTTCTGATGAAAGATATGGAGCCAAAGGCGAAAGTCAAAGTGCTTCTTGCCAAAGCGCTTTTCATGAACCCAGACATCTTGATTTTGGACGAGCCAACAAATAACCTTGATGCAAAGACAGTAAACTGGCTGGAAAATTTCTTGCTCAACTTTGAAAACACAGTTATTGTTGTTTCGCACAACAGATATTTCTTAAATAAGATCTGCACACATATTTGCGATGTGGACTTTGGTAAAATAAATATGTATATCGGAAACTATGATTTCTGG
>JAFSXL010000042.1 GCA_017444125.1 Rickettsiales bacterium
TATATTTATCGTGCACGATAAAAAACGTAATAATTTAGGAGGTGTGTTATAGATGGAAAACAATCAAAAAGTAATTGAGGGATTACAGATTATTGTTACAGATTTAGCTGGGCAAGCTGATGGACTTGCGATTCAATCAAGAATTTTTGCAAGTCAAGGACTAACAAAACTTGCAGAAAAATATGCAGAACATGCAACAGAAGAAAGAGGATATGTTGAAAAATGTATTGATAGAGTTATAGATTTGGGAGGAAAAGTAAAACTTGAAAACAAACAAGGAACTGAAATTTTTGAGAACCCAGTTGATTTTATAAAATATGATTTACAAGTTTCGAAAGATGGATTGGCATTGTTAAAAACGATGCTTGATGATGCAAAAGATGATTTAACAACTTTTGATTTGTTGAAAGACTATTACAAAGATGAAGAAGAAGATATGTATTGGGGAGAACAACAACTTGAACTGATAGAAATGATAGGATTACAAAACTGGCTTACAAAACAAATGTAGTTTCTAACACAACCCAAAACAATACATCAATATTGCTTTTTGTATGTGAAGCCGATTTCCTGCCTCTTGAAATACAACTTTTGAATAAACAGGATCATCTATGACTTCACTGGCAACCTCATAACCTCTATATGCTGGTAAGCAATGCAAAAAAATCGCATCTTCATTTGCATTCTGCATAACACTTCTATCAACAATAAAATCTCCATCCAAAAACATTTTTGCCTTTTCTTTATCTTCTCCCATTGAAACCCAAGTGTCAGTTGTAATAATATCGCAATCCTTTGATGCTTCTATTTTATCTTTTACAAACTGGCAATTTTTGCTTGCTGGAATTTTGTTTTTAATACTTTCCGGACAGCAAACATTGATGTAAAAACCAAGTTTTTCACTCGCTTCAATCCAAGAAACAAGCATATTATTTACATCGCCAAACCAAGCAACTTTTTTGCCTTGAATTGATGTTTTTTTGACCTCCATAAATGTCATAATATCTGCCATAATTTGACAAGGATGGCTTTGATCTGTAAGTGCATTGATGACACAACCATTTGTAAAGCACTCTGCGAGTTTTAATAATCTATCGTGTCCAAATGTTCTAATAACAACACAGTCAGCCATTTCATTAAAAACTCTCGCGCTATCTTCAATGCTTTCGCCTCTTGAAAGTTGAGTGTTTGACGAGTTCAAAACGCAACAATATCCGCCCAATTCTTTCATTCCAAGTTCAAAAGAAATTCTTGTTCTTGTGGAGTTTTTCTCTAATAACAAAATCATTTTTTTGTGTGCCAATAAATCATAATAATTCTCTGGATTTGCCTTAATTTTCAATGCCAAATCGAGAATTTTTTTCAAATCATCAGTTGAGATGTCTTTAATATCTAAAAAGTTTTTCATAACAATATAATAAACATTTATTTTGATTTTCTTTTTTTGAACAGCAGGTATAAAAACTACACCTTACAAAAATACTAAAAAGATAAAAGTATGTAAAAAGAGTATAATCGTGCTTACGCACGACGAAGAGTGTTTCTGTTTGCAATTTTTAACAATGTTTCAACAGAAAATGACAACATAAACCGCTTTCTTGTAGAAAAATGAATTTTAATTTCAAGAGTAATGTAAAAAAATGTTATATCAACTTTTTTTTGCCTTCTTCCCAATTTTATAACACAAAATCATCCACACAATCGCTGTCAGGAACATCAATACCGAGATAAACTGGCCGGCCGTGATTGCCTCATGCCCTAATATTTTGAATGGTATTTCTGGACTACGGAAGAACTCGCAAACAAATCTTGCAATTGAGTAATATAGACCAAATATACCAGTCAACATGCCAGTGAACTTGGCCGCTTTTGTTCTGTAATAAAAAAACATCATAACCGCAAGCATCAAAAGGCCTTCCGCAAATACCTCGTAAAGCTGGCTTGGATGACGTGGTTGCTGTGCTGGGTCAGTTGGAAAAATCATAGCAAATGGCGATGTATAGGTTATATTGCCGTAAAGTTCTCCGTTTATGAAGTTGGCGATGCGTCCAAAACCAAGTGCAAACGGCAGAACTACAACGCACAAATCCAACAGTTTTAGTGCATTGATTTTGAACCTATGACTAAACCAAACATTGGCCACGAGCAGGCCAAGCAAGCCGCCATGGAAAGACATTCCACCATTCCAGACCTTGAAAATATTGAGTGGATTGTGGATGTTGTAGCTAAAATGATAGAAAAAGCAATCAAATAGTCGTGCACCGACGAGTAAGCCAATCATGGAGTAGGAGAAAAACTTGTCACACACTTCGTCTGATGCAAATTTGAGTTTTTTGTTTTGTCTTTTAGCGAAGAAAATACACACAAAAAAACCAGCAATGTAGGCCAACGAATACCACCGCACGGCCAGCGGGCCAGCAATATTTATCACAACCGGGTCAATGTTTGGATATGTCAACATATTAAATCACATTTTTATTTATATCAATATTCACAATCAGCGCCACGCACAACATACCAAGCAACAAGCTTGATCCGCCGTATGAGATCATCAAAAGTGGTATTCCAGCCACTGGCATTAATGCAACTGTCATGCCAATGTTGATGAAAACATGGAAAAACAAAATTGTTGTGCAACCAATTGCAACCAGTTTTCCGTAGACAGAATTCACTTTGTTGGCAACTGAAAAACCATATTTTATTAGATAGCAGAAAATGGCAATTATTGCAATGCATCCAAGAAAACCAAACTCCTCGCCAACTATTGTGAAGATGAAGTCAGTGTGATGCTCTGGGAGAAAACTCAACCTACTCTGTGTTCCGTGAAGAAAACCTTTGCCCAAAAGTCCACCCGAACCAATAGCAATTTTTGACTGTATAACGTTATATCCGGCGCCAAGAGGGTCGCTTTCAGGAAACAAAAATGTTATAACACGATTTTTTTGATAGTCCTTCAACAATTTCAACCACGCTATTGGGGCAAATACAAGGACGCCCGCTCCTGCGGCGGCAAAAAATCTGTAAGGAACACCAATCGTAAAAATCATGACAACGAATATCCCGAGCACCACTATTGAAGTAGCTAAATCCGGTTGTACCGCAATCAAGAGCAACAATGGCGAGATTATTGCAAACGCGCACGCGATTGTGCGGATTTTATTGATATTTTTGGCCTGAACACTCCTGAAAAAGTTGGCAAGCGCCAGTACCACCGCAAGCTTTGCAAACTCCGATGGCTGAACCATGAAAAAGCCAAGATTTATCCACCGTGATGCCCCCATGACATGTTTTCCGAAAGGAATTACCGCAACCAACGACAAAAATGACGCAGCCAATATTGCATACGAAAATCGCTGGATATTCTTGATGTTGATTGAGATTACGAACAAAAATGCTGCAATAGCTATACCAGAAAAGACAATCTGCTTAAATGCCCGCGGATATAGATTTCCATTTCCTGATGAGTAAAGCAAAACCGAACTCGTGCAAAGTAAGATAAGCAATGCCACGGCCACTGAAACAGGCACTTCTGCTATAGCTCTATAATTAAAATTGCTATGTTTTTTGTGATATAACGATAACGATTTTAGGAGCATTTTTCACTATTTCTTTCCACTATTTCTCTTGTTGTTGGCGGTTTTTAAAATGCAAGGAGTGTAAAATTTACTTGCTATGTTGCGCGGCGCGGAGCGCGTTTGGCCGCCGAGCGCAGCGAGGAGGAGCGTAGCGGTGCCAAACGGCGAGGGCGTGGCCTCGGGCAGCGCAACATTTTTTTACTTTAAGCAAACCCACCAAACCCAGAGCACAAACTCATCTTCTTATCAATCATTGGTGATGAAATGTCAAGGCAGTCAAGGAACGAGTGAAAAACATTATCATGCGTAAGTTCCAACACATCTCTGCTCTTCGCAAGTGCCTTCATGTGGTTGAATAGCTTCTGATTTGCTGCGATAAATTTGTCGCTTCCCCAGATGATTAGTGGCACATTCATCTGCTCGTCTGGCGCTTTGTCAGTCATCAGCAGGCCATGGAAATACGCCCTTTTACCTGTCTTTGGGTTCATTTCACCAAAGCTGTCACCGTGGTCGGAGATGTAAAATATAAATGCATTTTTGTCCTTAAATCTCTCTGTCAGATTGCGCATAAAGCCGTCAAATGCAAGAGTTGAGTTGTCATACAGATCGCTCTCACTTGCAGTTCCGAATGGAGCTTCCGTAGGGTTTTTTATATCATACTCCATATTATATGGCTTGTGATTTCCACGATGATGAATTACATAAAGTGTATTCTCTTTAACATCTGTTTTCAGGTGTGGAAGGACATATTTATCCATGTAAAAACCTGAAACATTGTCCTGTTTTGCAAGCTCACTGTCGGTCGTATAATGTTTGACATCGGCAAATTTTCTAATGTAATTGTCAATAATTGGCAGACGCTGAATGGCGTAAAAATAGGTGTCCCAGCCCATGTGCGTAATTGGCGAGAACAACGCTTTCATGAGTTTTCTGTCTTCCGAATGCCACTCTTTTATTGTTGTTGCTGACAGCATACACGGCATTGAGCCCATTGTATAGTTATCGCATGCGCGCACATCGTTGAAAACAGCAAGATTTTTGGTTTTCACCGCCTCGTCCATCCACGGAGTTGTCTTCCTTGTGTAACCATTTACGCTCAATCTGTTGCTGCGCAAACTCTCTCCGACAACAAAAATTGCAATCAGTGGTTCCTTCTGATTTTTCTTGTTATAGACAAAATTTTTAGGATAATCACGCAACCGTTCGCGCTCACTGCAAATACCGTTCACCATGCAATTAAAGTGGCCGTAGCCGTTCAAAAGTGTCTGTGATGGATAGAAAAAAAACACTGGAAATGCTTGCAAGCGGATGTTGTCAAAATACTTCGTTTGGAACGAGCGGTAACACACCAACAGCGCTATTATAGCCATTGCGCCGAGAACCGCGACATATCTGTAAATATAGAATAGTTTTGTGTAAAAATTGACTTTTTTGCCACCTTGTTTTGGCTCCTTTTTGAGCTTAAACTTGAAAATCAAAATGCAAGGAATGACTGAAAAAATAAGAACATACGGGACAAAAAGTATGTCTATTACGCTCAAAACTTCATCAGGATTTGCGCCAACCGTGCTGTCAAAAATTCGTGAGTTCATGTATATGTCAAATCTGTATATGAAATAACAATACAGCCCGCTTCCGAAGGCGAAGAACAGCGCCAGTCCCTTCATGAGCTTTCTACTAAATGAAAAAACAAACAAAATTGTACTTGTGAGGCCGATGATTATTATGATGCCAGAGAGTGAATATTGCAGTGCAAAAAAAGTTTTGTATGTGTGGAAATTTTCAATAACAAACCGCTTTATTGCAACAAAATTGCCATAAAAAACAATGATTGTTGAATACAAAAAAATGGCCTTCACGCGCCCAATTTGCTTGGAAAAAAGCAGTTTTTGAAAATGATTTATTGTGTCCCTTGCTGATGACCTCATGTTTGAAACTGTGCTTGTAGAATTTTATTTGCAAGGTTGACAGTTGGATAAAATTTAGTAAAATTCTACTGATAGTTGTATGAAAAATAATAGCGAAAGAATGGTTCCGTTTGGAGAATCTATTTCAGCAATGATTGATACGTTTAATAATTATAATAATTTTTTAAATCAGTGCGATAATATTGAAGATAGTGATGAAAGATCAAAAAAAATGCAACAGGGTAAAGAAGATGCTATAAAGATTTTTACAGAAAAACTTAACAAACTTAAAAGTAAAGAAGATAACAAAAACGAAGTTAATGAATTGAACAAAAAGATTTCTGGAGTTGGCATGACTATAAATGATAATATAAAAACAAAACCCGATA
>JAFSXL010000043.1 GCA_017444125.1 Rickettsiales bacterium
ATAAAAAAAGGATCTAATGCAAAATTATTATCTACATCTAACGCTATTCTTATGAGCATCAAACCGCAGCTTGCTGCATCAGGATTAATAGATGCGAAGTTTAGCGAAGTATTTAAACTTTACAATAATTCATATTGGGGAAATTCAAATAATACTTATCAATGCAACATTGGAGACCGGGAAACAGTATTAACCTCTATATACTCAGACTCAAAACCTCATCCATACTCATTTCAATCGTCATACAGCGCGCGAACATTAATACAATTTAATGCATACAACAAGCAGTTTATAGATGCTCACGGTTTATGGTCTACATTCAGAAAGCACAGTTTTAATGGTTCTAATACTTATTTTACTGAAAAATATGCAGTTGAATGGGACAGTGCTGGTTTTAGAAATGCAACATTAAATCATAATTTGATGGCTTTTATAGATGCACCAACTATATTTTTTAATGGAAAAACAAGATATGTAAATGATACAAAAAAATATGGAGCTTTAAGTGCAAAAATGGCAGGTGAATTAGATGCAAAAGTTGATGATGGTAGGCCGGGAAGTGGCAGAGTGCTTGCAATGAAATCAGCCATGGCACACGTTTCCGCAACTAATGATAAGTCTTACATAGAAAACTGTTATGATAAAGATGCAACAGAAATTGATAAAGCTATTTATAATAGTAGCACTGATTTGAGGTATGGCTGCAATATCATCAAAGTAATGGAAGATGTGAAATGATGATATAATTTTATTAGATTTAAGTTTCTAATAAGTAAAAACAAGTCGCTCACTGCAAGTAATTGTTGGTGGGCGATTTTTTGTTGAATTTAAAACATAAAATAGTAAAATTTGCTTGATGTACGCAAAGAAGTTTGACTTGAAAAGCAGCAAAAAAAAGTGGGACAAACCATGCAAACGCACTAAAAATGGTTATCCGACAACGAGCAAACAGACAAGAAATTATGCTGCGAGAAGTAATCAAGTTGAGCGCAACACAAAACTGAACATTACCGACATTGATGAAATTGACATACAATTTGGAAACATATGCAAGAAATTTGATGCATTTCACATTGACTATCAGGCAAAAAACCCGATGACGGAAAGCGAGGCCAGAAAACTTATTAGTGTTGGTGCAAATGGAGAAGTGTGCGTAAAAAACAATAATTTGAGCGTCAATGATATTCACCGACTGATAAAATTTTTATTCAAAAAGGTACATTTTTTACAGCTACAAGACAACAAACGAGCTGTCGTGCCAGTTGATGACTGGACGTGGAAGCAAATTCAGGCAGGCAAAGAAATTGAATTTGATAAAGATGGCAGATATGTTAATGTCATTGGTGAAAGGCCAAAAACGTTCACAGACATTCTCGCACAGAAAGCCATCAAACTAATTCCATACGGCTGGCCATATGGCTCTACAAACACAATGTATAAAGAGGCCAAGGTCTACAAAAAAGGCGATGAAACAAGGATTTATGAGCCATATAGCATCAGGGAGTGCTTTGAAGATGACAAACCAAGAACAATAAAACCGCTTGTTCGGGCGTTTGAAAAAGCAGTCAGAGAGAACAAAGGCAAAGAAGTTTTAATGGGCGCAGTTGTCACACTTTCAGACCACGAACATGCCATTCCGCTGTCAATCAAGTATAAAAACGGCAAAATTAGGGTTATTGCATTCAACACCAATGGTTCAAAAAAGAGCAAAGAAAAATACGCAGAGCCAATTTGCAAAGCTATAAATCAGATGTGGAGTGAGAGCTTTTTTAGCCACATTGGCGGACAAAAAAACATTGAATATTTCCACCGTAATTTTAACGAACAGAAGGACGGAACATGCCTGACAACATCCGAACTTGAAGTTCGTGCCATGTTGAAGGGAGACAATATTGGCGAGGCGACGGATGACTTGACAACATGGTACACGGCATTTACAAATGCCGCACAGGCACATCTTTGTAAGGAACTTGGTGTTGAAAGAAAGCAAGATTATTCAAACCAAAAACGTATTCAAAATGTTCGTAGTAGTGATAATGCGAGGAAATATCATTATGGAAAACGAGTTAATTTTCTTCCAAAATGATTACAAGCTTCTAATTTTGAACTCAAATTTTGTATATTTTTTATTTTTGTTATACCAATTTACAAACTGTGAAATTGCATCAACTTGGTCGTCATGTTTGCAGCTGGGAAAGGCCAGAAGCTCGTCAACAAGCGGCTCCGTCCATGACTGTTCGCGCGCAATCCACAAGTGCCCGGCTTCAATAAAAACCAAGATTTCATTAACCCTAAACTCTTTGGAATGCGTTGGTTTGATTGCAATAATATTATTGTGATCCGTTCCCAAGTCCTGTATCATTGAGGCGCCGTTTGATTTGTCTTCAATCAAAACTGCCAGTGGTGCGTATTTTCCAATCACATTTTCAACCTCTTTTTTGAGCTCTGGATATGCCAATTTCAACTGCAACATTTCACACAAATAAAAATTCTCGCCCAAAATTGTAAAAACTGCAATTGCCGTAAAATCGTTCTCTGTACCAATACCAGAGGCGCAATCAATACTGATGTAATAAGTTAAATCTCCCTTCTTGCGCAGCTCGCTGATGTCAAAATATTTTAACCACGCGGGCATTATCATATTGCCTTCCAATTCTACCGGCTCCTGCTGATATTGTGCCATGTAATTATGGTCGCCAAGCTCCTTCCGCACGTTATCTAATGTCATTTTATTCTCCATTTTTTCATGTAAAAGCATGCCACTTTGTCTGATATAAACAATCTCTCCGCGTAGTAGAAAAAACTGATAACTGTCATTTATCGCTGGCAAACAAACATGCGACCACCTGTCAGTTTTGAGTAAATGTGCGCTCAAATCATCAACATGCAAACGTTGCATTATGACAAGAATTGTGCCTTCATTTTTGTTATTTAATCGTGAAGAAAATACACCATCAAACCATTTTATGGCCTTGGTTCTGCTGGCTTTTTTGTAGATATGAACTGGATTTTGTGGGTCATCAGCAATCAAAATATCACCGCCTTCTCCTGTCAATGTGCTGCCTGTTGAAGTGGCAAAACGAAAGCCATTTCTGGTGGTGCAAAATTTGTATTTCTCGTTTGAACCTTTTGGAATGCGTGTATATGGAAAGTTTTTTTTATACCACGGCGACTGCATAATATTGCGACAATCAATGGAGTGTTTGACTGCTAGCTGTCGTGAATAGCTTGCAACAATAATGCGTTTGTCGGGTATTCGGCCAAGCGTCCATGATGGGAATGCAACGCTGCAAATTATGGATTTTAAATATCTTGGTGGGATATTGATTATCAATCTTTTTATGCGCCCGTGCGCAATTTCTTCCATTGCTGAACAAATATAGTCAAGGTGCCAATTCCAGAGCAACTTTGATGACGGATTTAGTATTTTAAACACCTTTTGCAGAAAAAACTTGAATGACCGCTGCTGTAAAAATTCATAGATTTCCCTTATTGTCCTACATTTTTCCTCGGTCACGTTCAAATCTTAAAACTAAAAGACCATATTAACACTTGGTTTTAATGTGGAAGATATTTTTTGGTGTTGCGCTACCAGAAGCCACCCGCAGCAGTTCTATATCACTACATAAACGCATCTTTTCTCAATCAAATCTGTCATATTAAAATAACACCTTGACAATAATTTTTACTAAGGAATATCCAAGAAGCACGGTGGACGATTTACGTGAAAGTGGTCAGGGCATTTTGCAGCATCCATAAACGTATAGTTGGGTCATCGTGCATCAGTTCTTGTTTTAATTTATGTTTAAAGCAATAAAAAATTTTTTCAAAACAGTTTTCTGGTCTATTAAGAGCGCTCTTAAAGTTGTTGCAACTTTTTTAAAACCAATAATAACGATTTGCAAAATAATTCATATGTTAATTCACATGATTTATGAATTGTTCATAATTGCATTCATTTTTGCTCTTTGCTTTGCTGGATACAAAGTTTATCAAAGCAGAAACATTCTTTCTGACAGATTGACACAAATCACAAAAACAATTAATGATTTAACTGGCGGTTTATCAAAGATTAGTGAGGTTGCTGATACAGGTAAAGCACTTGCTAAAACAGGTGATAAAGTCAGTGATGCGGCTGGCTCAATTGGAAAGAAACTAAAAGGTTTGTTATAATAAATGGCAAAAGTTGTTATTTATACAGACGGAGCTTGTAGCGGAAATCCTGGCCGTGGTGGTTGGGGCGCTGTTATTATATGTGAAATTCCTGGCGCAAATGGACGGACAGAAATTGTTAAGAAAACAATCAGTGGCGGTGAGGAAACAACAACTAACAATCGTATGGAGTTGACTGCTATTTTAGAGGCCTTGAAGACAATTATTCGTCCGTGCGAGATTGAGATTTTCACCGACAGTAAATATGCCATGGACGGTGCGACAGTTTGGCGCAAGAAGTGGGAGAAAAACAAATGGAGGAATTCCGAGCACAAACCAGTTGCAAATCAGGACTTGTGGCAGCAGATTTTGCCACTTGTTGACAAGCATGATATAACTTGGCACTGGGTCAAGGGACATGCCGATAATGAGTTAAATAATGAGGCCGACAGATTGGCGCGCACCGAATGCGGAACGTTTTAATATTTATATCTTTTTTCCCAATAATGTGCAAACACTTCCAGAGAAAATGTCATAGCATAGTAGGTCATTCCAGCGACCAAAAGCGGCGTGAAGTAGTCATAATACTGGGCTATCACGATGTTTGTGTTTTTCATAATTTCATATCCGCCAATGACAGAAATGAGTGAGCTCTCCTTTATCAGAGCAATGAACTCATTGATAAGCGCTGGAAAAATGTTGTGCACAATTTGCGGGATGTAGATGTCTTTGATAGCTAAATATTTTGTCAAGTTCAGGCTTTTGCAGGCCTCAAACTGCCCCTTGTCAAGTGAGCGAATGCCACTACGGATTATTTCCACGACATATGCGCCAGAGTTGAACGAGAAGGCGATGACTCCAGACATGAAAACGGACAAATTCACGCCAATCAGGTGCGAGATGCCGAAATATACGATGCTAAGCTGCAATAACAGTGGTGTGCCGCGGATGACCGAGACATAAATCTTGGATATGCAGTATAAAATTTTCACGTTTGAATACATCATGAGCGTGAAAATTAGGCCAAACATCAGCCCAAAAAACATTGCAAGAAGAGAATATTGAATGGTGTAAATTGCGCTTTTTGCAATACCAATGAGCGCCGCGCGGTGCTGTGTTTTATACTCTTCGTCCAGTGTCGACTGGATGTGCTGTTTCTCCCACTTTGCAATTATGCGTTTAATTGTGCCGTCTTTCTGCATGTCAGCGATGGCTTTGTTGATGGTCACCACATATTTTGATCCCTTTTGAAGCGCAATGGCATAATTCCCTTTGTCATTTTTGATGGTGATATATGACAAATCATTATGCTTTGCACAGTAAGATTTTCCTTGCAACTCTTCCAATAAATATGCCTTCAACTTGTCGCTTCGCACAGCTTGGATGCCGACCGCATTATCATCAAAAGATGATAAAACCAGCTTTCTGTCCTGCTTTGTTATGGTCTTGTTGTAGTCCACGAGATAGTCATACATGATTGTTCCAGTTTGCGAGCCGACTTGTTTGGCCTCTAATTCAGCGAGGTTTTTGATGTTGTCGGAGGTTTTATAAATCAGTGCATAGTTTGCGCGGTAGTATGGAATGGTAAAGTCAACGCTCTTTTTTCGGTCTTCTGTGACTGTCATGCCACTGATTGCGCCGTCAACTTTGCCTGTTGTGATGGCCGCAATAATTGACCCGAATGACATGATTTTCAGCTCAAATTTTATGCCTGTGCGCTTAGTTATTTCTGCCAAAATATCAACGTCAATGCCGATATTTTCGTTGTTTTTGTTCGTAAAATCAAACGGCGGGAAGTCATTTGACATGGCCATTGACAAGGTAATTTCACTGTTTTTTGCCGCGTGAGATACGGCGCCATGCGCTACAAAAAGACAACAAAACACGGCGACAATTACACTTTTCTTGGTGATGTAAGTGAAAAGTTTTCCCATAAAATCAGCGAGGCCAGAATGGGATTCGAACCCATGATCAAGGATTTGCAATCCTCTGCATTAGACCAACTTTGCTACCCGGCCATCTAACTCATTGAAAATAGATTATTATAAATTGCAAGAGAAATTGTTATACCGATAATTATGTTTTCACTTAGCAATCTAAACTAACAAAAAAGCATACTCGTAAAATATTCTTTTCAAATTTTCAAACACAAATAACAAACGGTGATAGCAGGCGCGTGAGCAAAATACCAAAATATCAACTATTTACAGATTACAACCTATCTATTAATTTGACAATATTGCAACCATATTTCAAATCTTCATTGTCAACGTAGAATGCTTCATCAACTTTGCTGAATGTTGTGTTGTAGCATGACTTTATTATTTCATCATTACTGACTTCACCGCTTCTTGCGTGGCCAGATTTCAATGCAATAATTTTTCCAGTTCCAGGACGACCATCATCAAATTTTGCATCAAAACTTGAAGCAACGTTTGCTGAGATAGCACCAGTTGTACCTTTATGACTGCCTCCATTTCTTGTTCCGCGATAATTGATACTATATTCAGGTGTCTCATTCCACAATACAACGGCATTATGTTCAAGGACGTTCTTTTTCACACTATCATTTTGAAATTCATGTTCGCTTGTTTTGTAAGCGTTAATACCATATGTAAATGCAAATCTTTGTTTTAGGTCAATACTTTGTAAATTGTTCTCATTATCTATTATATTTTCGTTATAAAATCCAATAAGTGATACTCTATTTGCTGTCCCATAATCACTTTTAAAGCCACTTTCTCTTGATGAAACCATATCTTCTGGTATGTCAAGTGTATAATGTTCATGACTACATTCGCTTGCATCGTATCTTGCGGCCATGTAATCAAGTTTGTCTCCTTTTACAATTCCTGCCATAACCAATTTTGAAGGCGTGCAACGAAGCGAGTTATCATCAGCGCTCAATACAACACGATTACCGCGAGATTCTCTATTGAAAAATACAATGCAATTTGAAATTCCACCCTGATATGGAACACTTTTTACCACACTTTCTCCGTTTTCTGTCTCAATATTCATCAATGTTATTGGCTTGTGAAAAACTGCATATCTTTGGCACATTTTCTTGGAAACAGAGCTTGGAACGCCTTTATAAATATCATGAAATTCTTGCAATGCTTTCTCGTAATATTCAATTTCAGACATTAATTGCTGTGTTTTTGTTCTGTCAATAATTTTACGTCCTACCATTACGGAGCCAACCAGTGAAGATATAACGAGAAGTACGATAGATAATTCAACCAATGTAAATGAGCTTTTGACTGTTTTATTATCTTGCAAACATATTGACAACATAACTAAACCTATGATTAAATATCATATTTAAAATGCAAGGAAATTTTAATATATGAATTGGAGATTTGAATATCATTTTTATCACTAATCGCTTTTTTGACAAGTACACAAAATGTAGAAAAATATAAACAATATGGTATTGCCTAATGCAATGCAAATTTTTGTTGACTTTTAAATAAAAAAGTATTGACTTCACTGGTTGATGTTTTTTTTATGAAGCATATGGGCTATCTCTCAATTCCAGTTTTGGTGCTAATTATCATCTGCATTGGCTTCAAATATAGCAAGTTCAGCGCAATGAAAAACAGTCAAAACAAAAAACTTTTCAACATCGTGCTTGTCGGTGCCGCTGGCTCTGGAAAGGGCACACAAGGCGACATTTTGAAGAAGGAAATGAACCTGTTGCAAGTCTCGGCTGGTGAATTATTGAGAAAGCACCGCGAAGCCAACGGAAAATACGCCGCAACCATCAATGAATACATTGACAAAGGCCAGCTTGTGCCAGTTGAAGTGACGCATGAACTAATCAAAGAGCACATCACAAACAATGTTCTTTGCAAGAATTGTAAATAC
>JAFSXL010000044.1 GCA_017444125.1 Rickettsiales bacterium
ACATAGATTGTTAGCTTGTTTTAACAAAGCAGCTTCTTTTTTTAACCTGCTGTTTTCTTTTTTGGTTTTATACTGCAACTTTTTTTCAAAACCCATGTTGCGCCGCCCGAGGCCACGCCCTCGCCGTTTGGCGCCGCTACGCTCCCCCTCGCTGCGCTTGGCGGCCAAACGCGCTCCGCGCCGCGCAACAATCTATATTCACTTTGTAAATCCTTGACAATTACCACAACAATTTTATCTTCCTGCCATGTGCGGAATAGTTGGAGTGCTGAAAAACAGCAGAAACGGAGTTGGTGATGTTATATCTGTCCTCAAAAAACTTGAATATCGTGGCTATGACAGTGCTGGTGTGGCAATTTTGAATGAAGAAAACAAGTTAGAAATACAAAAAACTGTTGGAAAAATCGCACAGCTGGAAAAGTTGATTTTCGGGCAAGTAAATTTTGACAGCAACGTTGCAATCGGACACACACGCTGGGCAACACATGGTAAAGTTAGTGCAGAGAACTCGCATCCGCATTTCACGGAAAAGGTGGCTGTTGTCCACAATGGCATAATTGAAAACTACAAAGAGATAAGAAAAAAGATGGAAGATGCTGGCTATGAATACAAAACACAGACAGACACAGAGAATATTGCTGTATTGATAACCTACTTCCTTGACTTGGGATTTGATTGCAAAACAGCATTCCAGAAGGCCATAGCAGAGTGCAATGGTGCATATGCAATTTGCGCAATTTTCAACAGCCAACCAAATTTCATTGCAGTGGCCAAAAGCGACAGTCCAATGGTTATTGGCACAAATGAAAATGGTGAGAAATACATCTGCTCAGACATCAATGCCATCAGTGAATATGTTGACAAGGCATATAATCTAAATGATGGAGACATTGGTTTTATAACAGATGAGGGCATTGAAATGCATAATCCAAACCACGATGTGGAGATGAATTTTACCAAAATTGACAAGGAAAGCACAACAAACGACATGGGCGAGTATGACACGTTCATGATGAAGGAAATAATGGAGCAGCCAGCGGTGATTGGAGGAATTATTAACCACTATTTTGATGTGAAAAACAAAATACATTTCAAGTTTCCTGACTTCAAGTTCCAGCTTGCGCGCTTGGAGGAGATTAACATCGTGGCCTGCGGAACAAGCTACCATGCAGGACTTACATCAAGCTACTACTTTGAGAAATATGCCGGCGTCAATGTCAATGCATTTGTGGCATCGGAGTTTAGATATCAGGACTACAATTTCAAGCCAAACGGCGTGTTTATTTTCATATCACAATCGGGAGAGACAGCAGACACAATCGCGTGTTTGAAGTTGGCAAAGGAAAATCACCAACACATTGTCAGTATTGTCAACAATCCAAACAGCACAATAGACAAGCTGTCAGACGCTGTGTTATACTGCAATGCTGGGGTTGAAGTTGGCGTGGCAAGTACCAAGGCATTTACAGCACAATTAAGTATTCTCATCATGTTGGCATTGAGAATTGGTCTGAAAAAGCATCTCATCCACCGCGAGGAGGGGCGCATGTTTGCTAACATTTTGTTAAATACTGGTAATGACATGACGAAGATCATGAAGTTGCGCGATGATGCCAAGCGGCTTGCAGAGCGTATTTGCAAGGCCAAACATATCATGGTCGTTGGACGGAATGTCTCATATGGCATTGCTTTGGAGGGCGCGTTGAAAATCAAGGAAATAACTTATATTCCTACGAGTGCACTGCCATCTGGGGAACTCAAACACGGCACTATTGCGCTTGTTGACAAGGACACTCCGATAATTGTTATTGGCATTCCCGACCACACTTTCCAGAAGACATGTTCCAATGTTGAGGAAATTTTGGCCAGAGAAGGACAGGTTTATTTGATTAGTGATAGATATGGCGTTGCGCGATTTGAGGGGCAAATTGCCGACAGCATTACAATGCCTGATTGCAACAACTTCACTGCGCCGTTATCTTATGCAATTATCATGCAGTTTGTGGCGTATTATGCAGCTTTGAAACTGAAACGCAATATTGACAAGCCACGTAATCTTGCAAAGTCAGTGACCGTTGAATAATTATTCCAGAAAAATTGCAATTTTTTTTGTTGCGCCGCCCGAGGCCACGCCCTCGCCGTTTGGCTGCGCCTCGCTGCGCTCGTCGGCCAAACGCGCTCCGCTCCGCGCAACATATATTATCTAACACAAAAATTTTTTATTTCTCAAACAGCTTCACGACCGAACCAGCAATCATCGGACATATCTTGTTAATCATCTGCTTTTGCAGTGCGCGCGAGCCAATACCAATGACAGCATATTTTGAAACATATTTATTCCAGTTGTCATTGTAGGAGTAGAATGTCTCCTCGGCAGCATTGGAAGCGGTCTTGACGAGCAATTTTCGGTTATGTTGTTGCGGACGTTTCACACGCTCTTCAACCATGACATCGTAGGTAATTATCACTCCGACATCCTTGAATGACTGATAGAGTGCATAACTTGTTCCGCCCAGTGCTATTGCGCCCAAAACCCCGAATGCAACTGGTGCTGTTGAGCCAGCAATTAGGTATCCTGCATAAAAACCAACTCCTGCACCACCGAGCGTAAATAGGGTTGATGGCAGAACATTGCGGCGTCTCAACAAGCCGCCAAAGCCGCTATTATTCTCATTTTTCAGTCCTTCAATCTTGTTGAAAACAGCATGCGGCGAGTTGCTATTGTCAAAGCTGTATGACTGGTTCAAATCGTTATTCAACAGTGTTTTTCTGCTTTTGTTTGCGAAGTCAGCGTCCACATCATAAGCCACATTGCGGATGTTGATACTCAGCACATGGCTCGTTTTATTAATGTCATCCACGACTTGAATATTGTCCGCATCCAACTTCTTGCGTAGGTCATTCATGACTTTTGAATATATCTTTTCATCACCGTTGACGCTTTGTCGGAGATACACTGTTCTGATTGGTTCACGATTTTTTTCCAATATTATTTTGTCAGCCGTGTGGACGGAGTAGCTTGGTGTAGAAATTATGTTCCCGATGGTCGTGCATGAGCTCAACGCAGCAGCAAAAATAGCGAAGACAAACAACTTTATTTTCATATCAATTCACGCCATTTCTATGCAACATGCCATCAAGTTCGGCCACAATTTTCTTGAAGTCAGTCAACTTGTCTTTTGTTAATTTGTGCACCGATGGGAGTGTCATCTGTTTTGGATTGATTTGTGTGCCATTGCGAAGCACTTCGTAGTGCAAGTGCGGACCAGTTGCCATACCTGTCATACCAACGTATCCAATGACCTGGCGCTGTCTAACTCTCTGCCCAACCGACACATTTGCAAAGCGGCTCATGTGTGCGTATCTGGTAGAGTAGCTTGTATTATGCTTGACTTCAATCCAATTGCCATAGCCACCATCACGCTTTTTGACCGTAATAACGCCGTCACCTGCAGCAAAGATTGGTGTGCCTGTTGGAGCCGCCATGTCAACGCCTTTGTGTGCGCGACTATAACCAAGGATTGGGTGTCTGCGCTTTGACATGAGATTGCTGGTAATCTTTGCGCCGTCCACAGGTGTCATCAGTAGTGTTTTCTTAATACTCTCACCGTTGCGGTTGTAGAACTTGTCGTTGAAGTTGAAAATTTCGTGCTTCTTTCCGCTCAAAATTAGGTTCATGTAGAGCACCTTTTCGGCCACCGTATCGCCATCGCCATCCTTTGATGTATCAAGTATGAAAACAAACTGGTCTCCAGGATGTAAATCACGCTGGAAGTCAATCAAGAAAGCGTATTCATTTAGGACATTATGCAACGTGGTTGGCTTGACATCTGCGTCCACGACATCAGCAAACAAGCTCGTATTTATTATCCCAGTGACAATGTGTGTTTTTGTCACAAACTTCGGCTTTTCAATGTGCACCGTGAAGTCATCGTCATTCTTGATGATTGTATATTTCATGCCGTTGCTATGTTTGAAAAATAGCTTTTCAATTACCATGCGCTCGTTTTTTTCTCTTTTTGCTGGCCTTATTAAAGAATTCAAAGTGCTGATTTTGTTATATGAAATGATTGAATTATATGTAATTTTGAATGCTTGCCCCGTTGACAAATGAGATAAATCGGCCTTCACTTTTGCCAACAAATTGACAATTTTTACAACTTCGTTTCTGTCAAAACCGTTTTTTGTCAGTAGCAATGCCAAATTGTCGCCACGTTCAAGCATGAAGTCCTTGCTGACTTTTGTTTTTCTGATGACTAACGGCTCGCTGTCTTCTATTTCTGAAAAATCAATTTTGTCATTGGCGCCCTTGACCTTTAAATAGTTATGACTTTTTACAAATAATTCTCTGTCAAGCATTGGGTCATCCAGCAATTTTAGCTGCTCAAAACTGCTATTAAAAACAATTCTGACAAATAAAATTGCAACAAACAGGCCAACTAAAAAGCCAATAAAGAAAAATTTATGTCTCAAAAAAAAACCATTACCACTTCCAAATTTGCATCCACACTTATGGATTAACTTGGAAATAGCTTCTTGAAAAGACATACATAAACTTAAAACGCAAATTCAACTATTGCCGTTTCTGCGCCATCGCCGTATCTACGCCATGTCTTTATTATCCTTGTATAACCACCTTTTTTGTCTGCAAATTTCTTTGCAATCTCATAGATGCTCGCAACACTTTCCTTGTCAAGGCGAGCTGCTAAAATACGTGTGTTGGCCAAATTTTGTTCCTTCGCAAGCGTTATCATTTTCTCGATGCTTGGAGCCAAAACTTTTGCCTTTGCAAGCGTTGTTTCGATCTTTCCGCATTTCAACAATGAAATCATCAAATTACGTAAAACCGCCGCTCTTTGTGAGCTTGGCATGCCTAAAATTTTCTTTCCAGAACCATGTCTCATATACAAATTACTAATTACTCGCCCTCAAAAAATTTCTTTGCCTCCGCTTGTAAAGCCTTCATGTCTTTTGGTGGCCATTCAATGTTCATTCCAAACTTTAACTTCATTTGTGAAAGCAACTGTTTCAACTCGTTCAATGACTTACGACCAAAGTTTGGTGTTCTCAACATATCGTTTTCATTACGAACAACCAAATCACCGATATACTCAATGCCATCACTCTTCAAGCAGTTTTGTGAACGCACTGACAATTCAAGGTCGTCAATCTTACGCAACAGATTATAGTTATAACCGCTCTCATCCGTAGCAATCATGTTGCTTACGACCTCATTATTATCAACATTAAGATACATCTTTTCCTGAACATCGCTGATTGATGACAAGAAGTTTGACAATATGGACACTGCGACCTTGAATGCATTTTCAGCACTCACGGCGCCGTTTGTTTCTACATCCAAAACCAATTTGTCGTAGTCAGTTTGCTTGTCAACACGTGTTTGTGAAATACTGACGGCCACATTCAATACAGGGCTAAAATGCTTGTCAAGCGGGATGCTGTCTATGGTTTGCTGCTCTGCTTGGTTGACAAAAATGTCTCCAATACCAGCAATCAAATGCATTTCCAACTCAACCGTTCTGTCTGTCGTGATTTCAAACAAATACA
This sequence comes from Rickettsiales bacterium, assembly GCA_017444125.1. Lineage (GTDB taxonomy): Bacteria > Pseudomonadota > Alphaproteobacteria > Rickettsiales > Deianiraeaceae > UBA4311. Next base: position 5,569 of record JAFSXL010000044.1, read on the forward strand.
AATTTGGATTGACAATGCTTGCTCCCATTGGCAATTTTATGTCTGATGCATATACCTTTTTAGGGCCCTTGACCGAAAATTTCAAGTTAAAGCTATCCATTTCTGACGCAAAAACAATTCTGCGCAGATTATAAATTATCTCTGCAACCTCTTCCTTGACACCAGAAATCACTGAATATTCATGTTGTGCGTCCGAGATTTTCAACGTGTCAATAGCAATACCCCTGATTGATGACAGCATCGTACGGCGCAAAATGTTTCCAACAGTCACACCAAAGCCCTTTTGAAGAGGATAAACCGTGAATTTTCCGTGCTTTCCGCTCTCGTCCATCTCAACTTGGAACTTCTTTGGAAAAACTATGTTCTTACTGTAAATTTCAATTCCCATATTCAAAAACTATTACACTCTTCTGCGTTTTGGTGGTCTGCAACCATTGTGAACGATTGGAGTTATATCAACAATTGCCGTGACTATCAAACCTGCCGTTTGTAGCGCTTTAACAGCCGACTCGCGGCCTGCGCCAGGCCCATTCAAGACAACCGAAACTGTTTTCAATCTGTATTTTTCAATTGCCGCTCTTGCCGCATTGTCAGCAACAACTTGTGCTGCATAAGGAGTGCTTTTCTGAGCGCCTTTGAACTTCATTTTTCCTGATGAAGACCAGCTCAAAACATTTCCGCTTTCATCCGCCACTGATACAATTGTATTGTTAAAACCAGCCGAAACATAAACCACGCCGATTGAACAAGATTTTAATTGTTTGTTAACCTTTGCCATATTAAACTATTTTACTGCTACCTTCTTATTTGCGATTGGAGCACTGCGGCCCTTCCTCGTCTTTGCATTTGTTTTTGTTCTTTGTCCGTGGACTGGCAAGCGCAAACGGTGCCGCGCCCCTCTATAACATCCTATTGAAATCATCAATTTGATATTCTGACTAATTTGTCCGCGCAAATCACCCTCCACAACAAAGTGCTTGTCAATGTGAATACGCAATTTTTCAACTTCCTCGTCGCTCAAATCTTTCATTCTGCGCTCACAGTCAATACCAAGATCTTTGCAAATTTTCTTACCAAGCACCCTTCCTATGCCGAACAGATAGGACAAACTCACATACACCTTCTTCTCAATAGGTAAGTTGACACCAGAAATTCTTACTGAACTTGCCATAATTATTTATTCAAAACCACTTCAATACCTGCATTTTTTAACTTTTCAACCACGCTTGCTGACGCCGAGCAAACGACAATTTTTTTAATCCCTTCAATCTTTTTGAGGTCAATGTCCGAGCCAATCAATCTGACATTTGTCTTCTCGCTGTCCTTTATAACTCCATAGCTAACCAAAACCTCTGGGTTAATCTCGCTAATTTTACTTCCAACAAAGCAAACCAAACGCTTCAATGAAACCTCCTTTGCACCCTTTTTTTTACTGTTAAAACCACGCATTGGCAAACGGCGATAGATTGGAGTTTGTCCTCCTTCAAATCCCTTAACTGTGCTTCCTGAACGTGCTTTATAACCTTTGTGCCCGCGTCCTGATGTGCGCCCGAAACCACTTCTTGCGCCTCTTGCAACTCTCTTACGATCTTTTGTTGTCTTTGTAAAATTATTCAATTTCATATTAATTACTCCTCAACAGTTGACTCAATCGTTTCACTGCCATTGTCTTCTAACTCGGCAATATTAAAATCAAGTTTTTTGTTATTTTTTTTCAAACCTGCATAATACTTTGATGATTTCAGCTTCAAGAGCGCCTTTACGGTTGCATAAGATAAGTTATAGACATTGGATGAACCCACACATTTCGCCACCACATCACGCAATCCAAGGCAGTCCAAAATCGTTCTCATGGCGCCACCTGCAATAATTCCGCGTCCTACCTGCGCTGGTCTGATTACAACTCTTGTAGCACCGCACTTTGCTTCAACTGCATGCGGAATTGTTTTTTCTTTTGTCAAAACAATTTGGTAAAGATTTTTCTTTGCATTGTTTATAGCCTTTTTGCGTGCTTCATTAATCTCTAATGCTTTTCCAAGACCGACACCAAAGCATCCATTTTTGCTACCAATCGCGACCAAAACTGAAAATGAGAAAATTCTTCCTCCTTTCACAACCTTCACGACACGGCCGATTGATAAAACTTTCTCTTCAAACTCTATATTGTAGAATTTTTTGTTGACTACTTTTGAACTTACTAACATAAAATCAATTCAAATTACCATAAAAACTGTCTGCCACTGACTTAACAACACCGTGGAAAATTTTTTCAGCACGGTTAAAAGAAATTTTTGTTATCTTTTTTTCTTTGCATTTGTCGGCCAAAATCTTGCCTAACTCCTCTGCTTTTTTGATATTTTTGCAGTTTTTTACACCGTCGTGCAACGCCAATGTTGATACCCCAAACAATGTATTTCCGCTTTTCAAGTCAACAACCTGCGCATAGACATTTCTATTACTGCAAAACAAAAGCACTTCATACTGACATCCGTAGCCAAACTTCGCCCGTATTTTCTTGATGGCACTCGCCCTTTTTTGTCTTCTATACTCACGCATAACTATTTCTTTTTACCTTCCTTCCTCAATATTTTTTCATTGTTCAAGAAAATGCCTTTTCCTTTGTAAGGTTCTGGCTTTTTGATGTCTCTAACAGAGCGCGCAAACTGCATGACCTTGCCGCGATTGTGCCCTTTGATTGTTATCTCTGTGTCATTTGCTACAGTGACTGTCAATCCTTCTGGAATTGCAAAAATCACATCATGGCTCAATCCAACGTATGTCCTCAAAAACTTGCCGTTCACACTTGCTTTAAAACCAACTCCAATCATTTTCAAGTTGGCCGTATAGCCATTTTTCAAATCATCCATTGCGTTCTTCACGAGCACATAAATAGTAGCCAAAGCGCCTTTGTCCTCGTCTTCCAATGACTTGAAATTCAATCCGTTCGTTGTGTCAATTTTAACCTTTTTATTCAAATTTATAGCAATAGAGCCATTTGAGTTTGATACAATAAAATTATCTCCATCCGTAGCAAAGCTCATGCCATCAACAACCGGCAACTGTTTTTTTACCATTCTTGACATATTAGAATATTTCACACAACACTTCACCACCAACTCCAAGTTCCACCGCCTCTTTAACTGGGATCACGCCTTTTGATGTAGACACAATCGTTAAAGCAAATGGATTGTAGCTCAAGATTTTCTTCATTTTGTCCTTGTCTGCGTATTGACGACATCCTGGTTTTGACACCAATTTAAAGCTGTTAATCGTTTTTCTGCCAGCAATAATCTGCAACAAAACCTCTATATTTTTCTTGCTTCCATTCTCAACAATTTTGAATTCTTTTACATAGCCGGCGCTCTCCATGACTTTCAAAACGTCTTCACAGAGCCCGTTATATTCAACAACAACTGGTTTCTCGTAGAAGAACTTTTTGTTGTGAATTGCCGAAAGCATGTTTCCTAATAAATATTTTCCTGACATATTAATTCTTTTTTACACCAGCTATAAAACCAAATGATGCGTAATGACGCAATGCTGCACGGCAAAGCCCAACACCACCGCGATATCCACGAGGGCGACCTGTTATTGCGCAACGATTTCTATACTTTATGTATGACGAACCTTGTGTTTTGTCCAAAATTTTCATCAATTTGAACTTTGATTCAATATCCAACTCGTCTGAAAGAAGAAGGGTTGCAAAATTCCTTCTTTTTTCTTTTCTCAATTCAATCGCTTTTTTGCGTCTTTCATTTTTATTTACCATGCTTTTTTTTGCCATATTTACTTTATTGGAAACTCAAAACCTCTTAATAATTCACATGCTTGATCTTGCGTTTTTGCATTCTCAATAGTGAACATAATATTTAAACCACGGTTCTTCACGATGGTATCGTAACTCAATTCTGTAAAAATCAAGTGATCTTTTATACCAAATGCAAAATTGTTGTGCTTGTCAAATGACTTTCTTGAAAAGCCCTTGAAGTCGTGAATTCGTGGTAACGACAAGTAAATCAATCTCTCCAAAAATTCATACATCGTTTTCCCTCTCAATGTGACAAATGTTCCAACGTTCTGACCTTCCTTCAAATTAAATCCTGCGATTGCTCTTTTTGATTTGCGATAACATGGTTTGCGACCAGTAATCAAGGCAATTTCATTCATTGTTCCTTCAAAGAATTTCTTGTCATTTCCGTCTTTTCCAAAGCCAGCACTGACGACTATCTTGCTAATTTTTGGAACGCAATGTGGATTTTTAATGCCAAATTTATTCTTTAAATCAGCAACAATTTTTGTTTTGTATAACTCTTCAAAATATCCCATACTTAACTTTTCTTAACACTTTTCTTTGCAACTTTTTTAGCACCTGCCTTTAAAATTCTTACCTTTGAAATTGCGATTGGTCTTTCGCGTTTCAAGAAATTTTCATTGTTGTTGTGCTGTGGTTTTACTGCTCGTTTTACAATGTTAACGCCATCAACGACAACCGCCCCAATCTTTGGAAACACAAATTTCACAGCTCCTTTTTTGCCCTTGTGATTACCAGAAATAATCACAACTTCGTCGCCTTTTTTAACTTTAACCTTTGAATAATTCATTATCTTTCTCATATTACAAAACCTCAGAAGCTAACGATGCTATTTTTGGAAAATCTTTCTTTATCTCTCTTGCAACGGCGCCCAAAACACGTGTTGAAATTGGTTCCATTGTTTTGTTGTCAATCAACACAACTGCGTTGTCTCCAAATGAAACGTATGAACCGTCACTTCTTTTTATCTTGCCTTTTGTCCTGACAATCACAGCATAGTGTTTGTCTCCTTTCTTTATTTTTGAATTTGGTTTTACCTTTTGCACCGCAACCATGACGACATCACCAATTCCAGCTGTGCGCTTACCTGTGCTCTTGTTTATTCCAAAGCATTTCACGAGCTCCGCATCAGAATTACAAGTAACATTCAGAACTGTTCCCATTATAATCATATCACTACTTAATTACTTTAACGACAACGTGTTTTTTCATTTTTGAGTAAGGCCTTGAGCTCTCAATTATGACCTTGCTGTCAATCGCAACTTGCAGCTCATTGACATGGCACATGTAATATTTTTTCTTCTTCAAAACCTTGTTGTAAAGTGGGTGCCTTTTTGTCTCTATCACCAAAACCTTCACGGTGCGAGCATCAATTATTTTTACAATTTTTGCCTCCATCATATGCTTTTCTTATTTAATTCCGTCAACACTCTCGCCTTCTCTCTTCTTGCTTTTCTTATTTTTGAAATGTCTTTCAACGCTCCTGAATTCTTCTGCATCGTGAGAACAACAACCTCGTTTTTCAGGTCAAAACTCTTCTTTTTCAAATCAGCAACAGACATTTCACTGTACACACTTTTTGTCATATTTTAATTGTCAACTATAAATACGAAAACTTTCTTTTTATCATGAAGCAAGGCACTGGCAACTTGAACTTGGCCTTTGTTAATGCCTCCAAAGCGACAGCCTCAGACACATTGTCAACCTCTATAATCACTGTTCCTTTTCTTATTGGCGCGATCCATTCTTCAACGCCGCTTTTACCACCTCCCATACGTGTTCCGACTGGTTTTTTTGTGACAGGCAACTGTGGAAAAACCCTCATATAGAGCGCACCTTGTCTGTTCATTGAACGGCTAACGACCTTACGAATTGCCTCAATTTCCTTGCCTGTTAACTTAATATTTTCTCCGACAACAAGACCGTATGAGCCGTATGACACTTGATTACAAACTTGTGCTGTGCCAGAAACGCGGATTTTTTGAAACTTCGCAAATTTCGTTTTTTTAGGTTGCATATATTATCTCTTCGTACAAATCCAAACTCTTATTCCTATAACACCGTATGTCGTTTTTGCGTCATAGTGTGCATAGTCAATATCCGCTCTCAACGTGTGAAGTGGTGTTACCCCATCCTTGAACTTTTCTGTTCTTGCTATTTCGGCACCGTTCAGTCTTCCTGCACAACTTACTTTAATACCAATCGCACCTGACTTCATAACCATGTCCATCGCACTTTTTACGGCCCTCTTAAATGACTGTCTGTTCTCAATTCTGTCAGCGATCATACGCGCAACAATGTTTGCATCCAAATTTGCGTGCTTGATTTCTTTCACATCAACAGAAATCTTGTTTTCCGTCAACATGTTTTTCAAGCTCTTCTCAATTTGTTCTATGTTTTCACCCTTTTTTCCAATAACTAAGCTGATTTTTCCTGATTGCAAGACAATTTTGACTGGCTTATTTTTTTGCCTCTCAATGTTGACTTTACCAACCGAATATTTGCTTGCATTTTTGCGGAAAAAATTTTGCACTTTCAAGTCATCGGCAACGTTTTGAACATATTCTTTTCTTGTTTTAACGCACCAGTTAGAGGCCCATGTTCTCTTGTTTCCATTGCAAACTCTAAAACCAATAGGATTTACTTTTTGTCCCATACTATTTTACCTTTTTAACGACTTTTTTATTGTCAACAACATTTTTCTGCTCTTCAAGGACAATCCTTAAATTAGAAAATCTCTTTTCAATGCGTGTTCCACGGCCACGACCCCTTGGCATTGAACGCTTCAGCACAAACGATTTGCCAACATCCACGCGCGCGATAACTAAATTATCGCCTGAAATCTTGAAGTTATTACGTGCATTTGCAACGCATGAAGCGAGCAATTTTCTCACGATAACCGCAATTCTTTTTTCACAAAAAGCCAACTGCGCGTCCGCCTCCTGAACGCTCAAATTTCTTATCAAACTTGCAACCAAGTTCAACTTATAAAAGCTACCTTTTATGTATTTCAATGATGCCTCTACCTGTCTCATAATTATTTCCCACCACGCTTTTGAACTGAATGTTTAGGCAATTTGCGTGTCATTGCAAACTCGCCAAGTTTTCTTCCTACCATGTTTTCAACCACTGAAACAGGCATGAAGCCCTTTCCGTTGTAGACCAAAAACACACATCCCACGAACTCTGGATAAATTGTTGACCTGCGTGACCATGTCTTTATCTGCCTCTTGCGCAGTTCGTTGTCGCGAACTTTTTTCAACAAGCTCCATGATACGTAAGGTAATTTTTTTGCTGATCTTGCCATATTACTTCTTCTTCCTTGAAACTATAAACTTATTTGTGAACTTATTCTTGCGGGTTTTGAGACCTCTTGTGTATTTACCCCAAGGTGTCTTTGGTAATCCACCGCGAGTTCTACCACCAAGTGGGTGATCAACTGGGTTCATACATTCGCCGCGCGTGTGAGGCCTGAAACCGGCCCAGCGTCTGCGACCTGCTTTACCTTTTTTTGTGTTCTGATATTGAATATTTGAAACAATGCCGACTGTTGCAATGCACTCAGCGGGAACCAATCTTGTCTCACCCGATGTCAACTTCAACACCGCCATACCATTTTCTTTACCAGCAAGTTTAATGAATGAACCAGCTGAACGAGCCATCTTGGCGCCGCATCCAGGTTTCAGCTCAACGCAACAAACATTAACACCAATAGGTATTTCCGACAATGGCAATGATACACCGGGCTTGATCGACACGCTTTCTGCTGACTTTGAATTTACAACCGTGTCACCAACTTTCAATCCATCAACTGCAATTGCATATTCCTTTTGTCCGTTGTCATACTGCAACAAAGCTATTTCAGCATTGCGGTTTGGATCATATTCCAATGATGCGACCTTTGCTTTTACATCAAAAATTGTCTTTTTGAAAGCTATAATTCTATACTTTTGCTTATTTCCAGCACCACGGCAACGAACTGTAATATGCCCCTTTGCATTTCTTCCGCCAGATGACTTTTTGCAACACACCAATTCCTTGCAAGGTTTGTTTTTTCTGCTCGTGCTACGCAATATGACAGTGCCTCTCAATGAAGGACTGGCTGGCCTGTTAACTTTTAACTCTCCCATATTATTTTGCTTCAACTTTCTCACCAAAATCTATTTTCATGCCATTTGCAACAAGCACGTATGCCTTCTTGTATTGCGACATTTTACCGGCTGTGCCACGGAAAGATTTGTTTTTCACCGGGCAATTTGTCGTTCTCACATCAACAACTTTTACACCAAAAACAGCCTCAACATCTTTTTTTATTTCATCCTTGTTTGCAGTCCTGGAAACAAGAAAAGTATATCTATTTCCTTCAAGCAACTTGTGTGTCTTTTCAGTATCCAACTGCTTAATTATTGTCGCCTTCATAATCTACATATAATACTTTTGATAGTGTGTCCACTGCATTGACGTCAATCAACACTGCATTTGCATAGGCCAAGTCGCTCGCTGTCAACATGTTTTGACTGACAAATTTCACACCTTGCAAATTTCTCACTGCCAACAAACTGTTTGCATCAACTCCTCCATTGTGAATGATGACAACTGACTTTGGGCTGAACTTTGACAAAATCTTCTTTGCTTCTTTTGTTCTGCAAGAATTGAAATGTGCTTTGTCAATTACAAAACCAAAGCCGTTTGCGAATGCATTTGACAACAACATTGACTTTGCCAAAATCGCTTCACCTTTTGGAATTTTTACAAATCCTTGCATTGCGCGAGGGCCAAAAGCTATACCACCGCCACGCATTTGAGCTGAACGCATGGAACCCTGACGAGCATTTCCTGTGTGCTTTTGCTTGAAAGGTTTCTTCGTTGTTCCTGAAACCTCAGAAATGTTTTTTGTTTTGTTTGTAGGCACATAGCTTGCACTTTTCATGCGTGCAAAATACATACTCATAAACTTGTTATCATATGGCAAACCGAAGACCTCTTCGCGAAGGTCAACCTCTTTATTCAACTCACTGCCATTTTCAAGAGAAAATACTTTAACCTTCACAAATCAAACCATTAACCATCTTGTTATTATCTACGTTCTTTTTGAGTGCATTTGTAATATACACAACGGTGTTTTCCTTGCCCGGAATGCTACCACGAACTGCAATTATATTTGTATCTTTATCAACTGCGCAGATAACTAAATTCTGTACGCAAACGTTCTTATCTCCCATGTGGCCAGCCATTTTCTTACCTTTGAAAACACGACCTGGCAATGTTCTATTTCCTGTTGAACCGAGAGAACGATGTGACAATGAGTGTCCATGTGAAGCTGGCATACCACCAAAGCCATATCTTTTCATGACACCTTGGAAGCCCTTTCCGATTGAGTGCGAGCGGACATCAATGAATGCGTTTAATAAATAATCGCCAACGGACATTTCCGTTCCATTTGCAAATTTAACCTCGTCTTTAAATGAAAATTCACAGATGTCGCTGTGCGGTTTGATATTCTTGCGAGCTAATTCAGAGCGCTGTGGCTTGTTGATTTTGCTCTCTTTTATAACATCATTTCCAGCAAGGACAAGTCCGTATTTATTATCGTATTTGCGGGTTTCAACGACTACATTAGGCAACACTTTGACAAGCGTGACAGGTATAATTTTGTGCCCGTCAAACATATTCGTCATGCCTAACTTTTTACCAATCAATGCAATTTTTGACATCAAGCAGTGGTTTAAATGACAAAAATAATTGTCAAGGATTATTTTTAATTTTGTTTTATTTGTGTGAAAAATTGGGGTGGGAGTGATGGTAGGTGTGGTGGCGCGGAGCTGGTTTTTTCTCCGAGCGGGGTCGAGCGTGAGCGAGAGCGGATAGAGCGAGGAGATGAAAAACCGCGAGGGCGAGGCACCGGGCACCACACCGCCAAAGATAGCTATTTTAGCGGCCTCTCCTTGTAATATTCTCTGTCCTCATTGTTGGTTTCAGCCGACCATTGTAAGAAATAATCAACATATGCAGTGCGGATATCACCTTCAAGTTTTTTGTCCGTATGGCTTGTTGCAATGAAATCGCTTTCCTGTTCTACGATGACTTCTTTTGCCTGTTTGCGCTTGACGTAAGGATCTAAATATGCTACCATGTAGTCAGGATATGCCACAACTTTGTGCTCCTCTTTGAGATATTGCATTTCTCTAACATTCCCTTCAATAGGGCGTTGCATGGCTGTTCCCGTTTCAAGTTTTCTTAATAATTCTTCACTTGGGATATTAAACTGCTCATTTTTTAATCGCTTTTCAAGGTCATCGGCGTCAACTGCCAACAGCTTTGTATAGTCCTTCATATAGGCATTGGAGACATTATATTTGTCTGTGTGATACATTTTTGCACTGGCATAATATTTTTTGTAATCTAAATCACTTTTCTTTTTCAGAAATTCCAAGTTCTCTTCTGGATATACCGTTTCAGCATCCGCATAGACACTTGAACCAATTTTTGCACCATCAACAGGATTTGAACCTCTATTGGCATA
>JAFSXL010000003.1 GCA_017444125.1 Rickettsiales bacterium
CAAGGGGAAATTGACAAAAATGACAAAAATAAACAAGACATACTGTGGGAAATATATGGAAAAGTTGTTAAAAATAAGAATGAAAACAACTATGAAGCATTAATACAATTGCAGCAGGATATGCTAAATTTGCCATATAGTTCTTAAAGAATAGTTTACTTTATTTATCCTCCATCTTCAACACAGCCAAGAGTGCAGATTGTTTGGCTTCAATAGTGGCGTGAATGTCTATTAAAATGCATGTGTGGAAAGGATGGTTATGAAATTTAAAAAATAAGTTGATTATGTGAACTAAAAGATGTATAATTGATTAGTTTTAATTGTGTTTTATGACAAAAGGTACGAAAAATCCAATTGTAAAAGCGAAAAATCCAATTGTAAAAAGAAGAGTTTTAATAGGAGGAAATGAAAGAGTGACTTACCGGAACGGTGATAAATACGTTGGAGAAATGAGTGGTAATAAAAAAGACGGTTATGGAAAGATGCTTTATCATAATGGTGCCAAATATCTTGGATATTTTAGAAACGATGTAGGGCATGGACAAGGGAAATTCTGGAATGAAGCCGGTAAGCTTCAATATGAGGGAGCACTTCGTAACAATAAGGCAGACGGTCAGGGAACTTATTACCATAACAATGGTACTAGATATGAAGGAGAATTTAAAAACAATGATTTTAATGGCAAAGGGACAATCTTTGATCAAAACGGGAAGATTATATATAAGGGAAAATTTCAGCACAATAAGGCAAACGGTCAGGGAACTTATTACCATGACAATGGTAATAGATATGAAGGAGAATTTAAAAACAATGAATTTAATGGCAAAGGGACAATCTTTGATCAAAACGGGAAGATTATGTATAAGGGAGACTTTAAGGACGATGAGGCAAATGGTTTTGGAACTGTGTATCTTAATACTGGTAATATATATGAAGGAGAATGTATAAACGATGTAAGGCAGGGCAAAGGGAAAATCATTGATAAAGACGGAAATATTATATATGATGGAGATTTTCAGAACAATAAGAAACACGGTACTGGAACTTTGTCTCTTGAAAATGGTTATACATATGAAGGAGAATTTAGAAACGATGAATTTAATGGCAAAGGGACAATCTTTGATCAAAACGGGAAGATTATATATGAGGGAGAATTTAAGGACGATAAGGCACATGGTAAGGGAACTCATTATTTTAACGACGGTAGTATATATACTGGCGACAATAACAAAGGTAAAATTCAAGGGCAAGGAACTTTGCTTTTGCCAAATGGCAATAGGTACGTAGGTGAATGGAAAAATGATAAACAAAGTGGTCCAGGTAAATGGTTCCTTCACAATGGCAAAGTGATGGATTGTATGTATTCAAATGGAGTATTACTCTCACACGTACAAAATCAAAATAATCTTGGATTAAACCAAGCGAATAACAACCAACAAAACCAAATTGGTGGAGGACAGTAGTTCCTCGCTTCTCCCCCATCTTCAACACAGCCAAGAATGCAGATTATAAAACTTCAATGTTTCTGTAGATATTAATCATTTGTTAAAGTAATTGCCAGTAGATTTAAAAAAATAATTTGCGTTCTTGTTGTTATTTGATAATATCATTTGTAGTTTTAATAGTTGATTTTATGGAGAACAACGAAAAAGGAGCAGGAAACAATGAACAAGAAAAAAAGGAGGTAAAGGATCAGGACAAAAACAATCAAGTAATACATTTTCCTAATGGTGATATATACAAAGGAAGTGTTAATGAATGTGGTAAACCAGAAGGTGAAGGAATATATTTCTACAATGATGGTGACGTATACAAAGGAGACCGGAAAAATGGCATAAGGGATGGTAAAGGAATTATGAATTACGCTAATGGTGACAAATACGAAGGAGATTGGAAAAATGGCCTAAGGGATGGTAAAGGAATATATTATTTCTACAATGATGGTGACACATACGAAGGAGATTGGAAAAATGACATAATGGAAGGTAAAGGAATTATGAATTACGCTAATGGTGACAAATACGAAGGAGATTGGAAAAATGGCATAATGGAAGGTAAAGGAAGATATTATTGCAATAATGGTATCGTATACGAAGGAGATTGGAAAGATGACAAAATGGAAGGTAAAGGAAAAGAGTATTGGCATGATGGTGGCATATACGAAGGAGACTGGAAAAATGATAAAAAGGAAGGTATAGGAACCATGAATTACGCTAATGGTGATAGACACGAAGGAAACTGGAAAAATGACATAAAGGAAGGTAGAGGAATATTTTATTCAAATAATGGAGAACGATATGAAGGCACATGGGTTGATGGTTGTGCGAATGGCATATTTTTTCACCGTTTAGCTGATGGTAGTATACAGAGAGAACGATGGATTAATGGTAATGAAGCAGGACCAGCATTTTATACTGAAGATTTAATGAATTTGAGGAATCAAAATGAATTTGAGGAATCACAAACATTATAAAGGACTTGGAATAAATAAAGGTTGGTGCTTCTTTTTTAATTTTCTTCCATCTTCAACACAGCCAAGAATGCTGATTGCGGAACTTCAACGTTTCCGCACATCTTCATTCGCTTTTTTCCTTTTTTCTGTTTTTCAAGGAGTTTGCGCTTGCGAGTGATATCTCCTCCGTAACACTTCGCGGTTACATCTTTGCGATAGGCAGAAATTGTCTCACGGGCGATAATTTTTCCTCCCAACGCTGCCTGAATTGGAATGACAAATTGCTGTCTTGGTATTAAATCTTTCAGTTTCAAACACAGTGCACGACCACGAGTTTCAGCACGAGTTTTGTGTGTCATAAGAGAGAGCGCGTCCATTCTTTCACCGTTGAGAAGGATATCAACCTTGACGATGTCGCTTTGTTGATAACCAATGATTTGCCACTCAAAACTTGCATAGCCACGGCTTACGCTTTTGAGCTTGTCATGAAAGTCAAAGATTATTTCTCCCAGCGGGATTTCATAGGTGATGACTGCCCTATTCCCACCACTGAACGAGAGGTTTTTTTGCTTGCCACGTCGATCTTCGCAGAGCTTTATTAGGTCTCCGATGTATTCTTCCGTTGTCAGGATATTGACCTCGGCGATTGGCTCTTCAATGTGCTTGATGTAAGTCCAGTCAGGCATGTCGGCAGGGTTGTGGACATCCTTGATTTCACCGCTCTGCAAGTGGACTTTATACACCACACTCGGCGCCGTGGTGATGATATTCAGGTCAAATTCCCGTTCAAGGCGCTCGTGGATAACCTCCATGTGTAGCAACCCCAAGAACCCGCAACGGAAGCCCATTCCAAGCGATGCCGATGTTTCGTATTCATAATTTATACTACTATCATTCAGCGACAGTTTTGCCAAACTTTCTTTCAGTTTGGTATAGTCCTCCGTGTCTACTGGATAGACACCGCAGAAGACAACTGGTTGCACTTTTTTGAACCCTTCCAGTGGCGTCGTGGTTTCATCTCCCGCAGCCACGATTGTATCACCTATGTTGCAGTCCTTCACGTTCTTGAAATTAGCACAGATATATCCAACCTCACCGGCCTTGATGCTCTCACATGGTAGCTTTTTAGGCGTGAAAAAACCAAGCTGTTCTATTGTATATTCATTTCCGTTGGAGAGAGTTTTTATCTTTGCGCCCTTTTTTAGCTCTCCGTCAATCACGCGCACCAGCAAAATAACGCCTAAATATACATCATACCACGCATCAACCAGCAGTGCTTTGAGTGGATTTTCCAGCTTTCCGCTTGGAGCAGGGATTTTTTCAATTACTTTTTCCAGCATCTCTGCAATGCCTTCGCCAGTTTTTCCACTTACGAGCGAGATGTCCGCGGTGTCAAGTCCGACAACCTCTTCAATCTGCTTTTTGGAATTCTCCACCTGCGATGACGGCAAATCAATTTTATTTAGCGCAGGCATGATTTCAATTCCAACATCAATGGCCTTGTAGGCATTTGCGAGCGTTTGAGCCTCCACGCCCTGCGTTGCGTCAACCAGCAGTATGCACCCTTCACAAGCCGACAAACAGCGACTTACCTCATATCCAAAGTCAACGTGTCCCGGTGTATCCATCAGGTTGAAGATATATTCATTTCCGTCTTTTGATTTGTATTTCAGCCGCACAGTTTGTGATTTGATTGTTATGCCACGCTCTTTTTCAATATCCATGCTGTCAAGCACTTGCTCCGTCATTTCACGGTCTTGTAGTCCCCCGCAAATCTGAATTATTCTGTCGCTGACGGTGCTCTTGCCGTGATCTATGTGTGCTATGATTGAAAAGTTCCTAATTTTTGTGTTGTCGTAGGGCACAGCAAGATTGTGTAAGTAGAGTTTTTATTTTCAAGGTTTATGTTGCGCTGCCCGAGGCCACGCCCTCGCGGTTTGGCTGCGCCTCGCTATGCTCGGCGGCCAAACTCGCTCCGCCCAGCGCAACACATAATAATTATAATTTTTTTAAATTTTCTCGGCGCAAGACACTAATGGTCCGCGCCCCCCCATATCTTGACAATTACATTTTCAAAACAACCATCGTCAAAGTATGCCACAACTAAATCTTAGTTTTTACATCTCACAAATTTGCTGGTTGTTGGTCAGCTTTGGTGCTTTTTTTTGCATATCAAAATTTATAATTCTACCACGTTTAGCAAACATCTTGCAGAACCGTGAAAATACAATCAATGATAATATCAATTTTGCAAACGAAACACTTGCAAAGGTCAAGCAAATAACTGAAAATTGTGATAATATAATAAAAATCACTAAGGAAGATTGTGCTGCTCGTGTCGCACAATGTATTGCAGAGTACAAAGAAAAAAATGACAAGACACTGAAAAATTTAACCAAGCGCATGAACGAAGAAGCACAACAAAGCATCATTTCATCCAAGCAGGAGCTATATGAAATAGAGGGCGAACTCAACGAAAAAATCATCAACATCTCGGCAGAAATTTTGAAGAAAATTTTCCTAATCAAAGATGTCAACATTGACAAGCTCAAAGAAATAAGTTGTAAAGTTGAATTATCATAATATGACAGAGACACACGTTTTGATTGCCGGTTTTTTGATAGTATTTGGCTTTGGCGGATATAAACTGGCTAATGTGATAAAGAACTTTTTAGACAAATACAGCAGCAATATTGCAGGAAGAATACATGAATCGGAGCAGCTAAAATTGAAGGCCGTAATTGCATTTGATGAGATAAACAAACGAGCAGAAGCAATAAATGACGAGGTTATAAAGATGAAAACAGAAGTCAACCAGCAAATAGAGCAGATACAAAAAGGGTTTCAAGAAAAAGCAGACAAGACAGCCAATAGGATAATCAAAAGCAACAAAGAGCGCATTGAGGCCGACAAAAAAGAAATGATTGAAAATGCAACCAAAACCATCCAAGAATGCGTAATTAGATACATCACTGAATACAATAAACAAACGCCGAACGAGCAAAAAGACAAAAATATCATCAACATGTTGCTTAAAGTTGATTTTAAAAAGCTACTAAATGATTAAACGAGCACACAAAACCTTCACACTTTTATCCTCATTTTTTTTGTTAGTTGCAATATCCAATGATGCATTCGCGTATAATTTCTTCTCCAAAAAGCACAGAAATTCCGAAAACGAAGTTGTGTTCTCCCAAGATGAATTCGGTGGATTGACAAAACACTCTGTCTGTAAGCGCCCAAATTGGACAAGTTGCTATGCAAAATACTACAATTACTGCGTCAACACACGGCATGAAATAATCGCCAAACAGTGCGAAGTTTTGTCCGTTCAAAAAAGTGGAGCAAAACATGTATCAGTTTCTGGTGCAAAGTGCCGAGATTACTACACTGGTGAAGAAATTGATGATGTAAAAAAAGTGCAAATAGACCATGTTCTGCCATGGTATTGGATACAGCGACATGGTGGTTGCGACAGAGCCAAAGAAATCTACAACGATCCAGAAAACTTAGTTGTGTCAAGCGCAGCAGTAAATAACAAAAAGAGCAACATCCTCCAACCAGAATGGATGTCAGATGAAAAGCTCCAACAAATACGTCAGCGACAGTATAAATTCTGTGAAAAGTGGGGATTGAGTAATTGCGAAGAACTACTACTTGACAGCGACCGAACATTTGGCATTGAGGACAATGAAATCACACAAGGTTTGCGAGAAATAATTAACGAAGATGACATTGACCATGATGAAATCAGTGAAGAAAAACAGGAAATAAAAAACTTAAAAAACAGCGCAATTACTCTTGGCAGAAAACAAATAAACAAAAACGTAGACATATGGCACCTGCAAATTCCTAACCTTGATGAGGAACAGGAGTGAAAACCTTGAAAAATCAAACTAAAAATAAAAAAACCACAAAAAAGCAATGCAAGCTGATGTCAAGAAAAAAATCTGCATTTTTGAAAAATTTTTTGTTGCTTTTACAGATTGCAGTTTTTAAAAACTAATGACACTTATTTATAGTTCATGTTCGCATGGATTATTAGTTATTTTTTTAGTATTTGACTTCCTTTTTTTGTGTCAACGTTTTAGCTTGAAAGAAAATGGAAAGAACAAATACACAACGTATTGAAAACCAAGATGTAAATCAAAAGTTGAATGCTTATATACATTCAAAGCTTAAAGATGAGATTGGACTTAGGAATTATTTGCGATACATAAAAACAGTTGCGTTCAGTGCAATGGAAAAACATGTGTTTGCTGTGATTTGTGAAAATCGTGAAAAATTGGAGGAACTGCATGAAAAATACAACATGCAAATAGGTAAAATAGTGGCACAAACATGGCATTCTTCAAAGATTGAAATTAAATATTATTACAGCAATTCAACTGATACAGATAATGTTCCAAACCTTGTTGAAGTAGATTTCAATTCGGCATTTGTTGAAACGCCAAACAATGAAGTGATTTATTTCAATGACACGACAAACAGCCAGACATTTGAGAATTTTGTCATTTGCGAGGATAACATCACAGCGAGCGAAGTGTGTAAATCAGTAGTGTGTTATACAAATAATGAGCTTGTGAATGAGGGAGCGGTTATCCATCTTCAAGGACAGACAAGCTCTGGTAAAAGCCACTTGTTGAGTGCAATGAAGGCATATTATCAGAAAATGGGTGGCAAGATTTGCTTGATTACGGCATCCAACTTTTTGAGACAATATGTCAGTTCCGTTCAGCAAAAAAGAGGATTTGCGTTCTATGATGAGCTGCTTGAAAATGACATAATTGCAATAGATAACATTGATGATTTGATTGGTAAGAATGGCACGTTGCATGCACTAAAACAGCTGGTTGGTTTGGCAATTGAAAATAACAAATTTGTTGTTTTGTCATCAAGGTTGACTTCGGCAGAATTGTCGGAGAAAAATAGTCATTTGAAAAATATACTTTCAAGTGCTTTGTCATTATCTTTGGGCGAGCATAATAACGAGGTAAAGTCAAAGATTTTGATGAATTACATTACAGAGAAAAACATGAATGTACCGATTTCAATTGTGCGAGAATTGACTGAAAAACTTGATGGAAATGTCCGTGAAATGAAGAATTATATCAAAAAATTATCAATCGTGAAGTCAGTCAGGAAGTTTGAATTGAACCCATCTTTGGCAATGGAAATTTTGTCAGAGGGGCAAGAAATACAGGTATCTCACAAACAAATTTCAAATGAGGAAATTGTGAAAGTAGTGAATAATTATTATAAACTGCCAGAAAATGTATTGTTGTCAAAAATCAAGTCAGCTAATGTTTGTAGGGCCAGAAATGTGGCCATGCATCTAATGAGAATAGTTAATAATGCAAACTTTCAAGAGATAGGAAGGTGTTTAAATAGAACTCACGCGACAGTAATTGCAGGGCTGAAAAACATCCAAGTTATGCTGGAAAATGACAAAAAGTTGCCGGGGGAGGTAGCAGAGTTGAAAAGCAGAATTAACCCATAACTTGATTATACCGTTTAACCTGTTATAATAGCAGGGAATGTGGATAAAATTGCAATTTCACACACGAAGTTTTATAGGCACATCTATACGTATAATCAAACTGCAAGTAAAAAGAACAACTCTTTCTCGTAATACAAGCTATGTAAGTATTATCCCGTTGGTACTCTGTTGCGTCAGTTTGGGGACAGTCGTTATCGGTTTAATTGCTGGAACAATAGCACATATCGTGCGAAAATCACGCAAAAGCTCAACATCAAACCTTGACATACCAGAAACGCCTCCTTCAAAAACACAGGAACATACGAACACAGCACAACAAGAAGTGAAAACATCCCAAGACAAAGTCATGCAACAGGAAGTAGCTAATAATATAGCTCGCTTAAATACTAATTCACTACTGACAGTATACAAAAACATGAAATAATGTCTTCTTGACTTTTATTTTTCATTCACTTTCCTCGTTTGATTTTATATGTCTCTCGCATTGAAAATTAGCAATATCAGTAAGAGTTTTGAGATAAAAAAGAGATTTAGCAAACAAAAGACAACAAAGGTTGTTTTAAATAAGTGTTCCATTGATGTCAAGGAGGGCAGTATTTTCGGGCTTGTAGGACTAAATGGAATTGGTAAAACCACGTTGATAAAAATCATGTTTGACATGTTGACACCAGACGGAGGGAAGGTTGAGTTTTTTGGTATAGACCACAACAACGCTGAAGCACGTAAGAATGTTTGTTATCTCCCTGAAAAGTTTTCGCCATCTCAGTATTTGACCGGTTATGAGTTTCTGTCAATTTCACTTTCATTTTTTGGCAAAAGTTTAGATGAAAAAGAAGCTCAAAGGATAGCCAAAAGCATTGATCTTGACCCTAATGTTTTGCAAAATGTGATTGGGAAATATTCAAAAGGTATGGGACAAAAATTGGGTATTATCTCATGTCTGTTGAGTGGAGCAAAATTGCTTGTTCTGGATGAGCCAATGAGCGGTCTTGACCCAAAATCACGTATCAAGTTGAAGGAGGCCTTGAAGGAATATGCAAGCAAAGGAAATTCAATATTTTTTAGTTCACACATTTTGGAGGACATCGGAGAAATCTGTGATGACATGGCTGTTTTACACGGTGGAAAAGTGAAATTCAACGGTTCACCAAAGGAATTCCGTGAGAAATTCAAGGCAGACACAGCTGAAAAAGCATTCTTGAACTGCATTGACGAGAAGTAATATGGCAACTTATGTCGTTTTGGCTTTTTTCTTGTTCGCACTGTATAATGTCATCGTGGAGCAAAACCTCTTCAAAAAGATTATTTTTTCATCTATAATGCAGTCAGCGGTGATAGTATATTATATCATCGTTGTATGGAACCCTTCGCTTTCGGCACCATTTTATACCAGTTCAAGCAGCAACATGTTCGTTGACCCCGTCCCACAAGTTCTTATGTTGACAGCTGTTGTCGTTGGATTTGCCACAACTGCTCTTGGATTGGCTCTTGTTGTGCGCATAAAAAGAAGGTTTGGAACCATAATGTATAACGAATTGGAAGATAAGAAGGAGGCGGAGTTGAATAAGTGAATTCGTGTTGGGTGCCCGCAGCCACGCCCTCGCGGTTTGTATCTCGCTCCTCGCTCTTTTGTCTGCGCTCCGCTCCGACCCGCTCGTAGCACAAACGCGCTCCGCGCCACCCAACACTATTTCCTCTTCTTTACCATGCTCATCAACATATTTACATCAACAACCTTCAACACCAAACACAAACCAAAGTGAGACATCCCGGCCACTCCCAGAGCTATCAAGATAGGCACGAACTTTGCCAAAGTCAAGACAATTACACATGACGAAATTGAAATCGCCAGCACTTTTATGCAGTGGACGAAAAGTGCCTTGCTACCAAACAAATTGCCTTGTTTGTAGAGTAAAAATGCGGTCAAAAGCGATGATAAAACTTCACTCAATGTAGTGGAGATAATCACGCAATATTTGCCGACAACATGGAATAAAATCAGGTTAGAAATTACATTGAAGCACAGCGAGAATATACCAATTTGCAGTGGAGTTTTTGTGTTTTTCTGGGCGTAAAAGCACACAAACAGTATCTTTGAGAGGATGTTGAATGGAATGGATAGAGCATAAATACTCAACATGGTTGCAACAATTTGTGTATCGGCAGAAGTGAACTCGCCGCGCTCATACATTAGCTCTATAAACGGAGCCGACAGCGTAGAAATCAACAGCGCCGCAGGAATGGCAAAAAAAGCTGCAATCATGAAGCTGGTTATCTGAGTATGCTTGATTTCATCATGGTTTTTTGAGGCAAACGCCAAGCTTAATGTAGGTAAAATTGCAATACTCAAACTGTATCCAATCAAGCTCAACGGAAACTGCCCTATCCTGTCAGCATAATATAAATGCGCGATGGTGCCCGGGAAATAGCTTGCAAAGATGTTGTCTACGAAGATGTTTATCTGCAAAATTCCGCTACTTATTACTGCCGGAAGGAGCTTTACCAAAAAACTTTTTACATCTCCTTTTTCACCATGCGCACTACGTGAAAATGCTGGAAAAACTGCTCTACGAATGCATGAATATGACAAGAACAGAACTTGCAATATACCTGACAAAATCAACATCCAGCAGAGACACTGACCTACATTTTGGAAGAATAAGTTGAATGCGATCAATCCAAGTGCCAATGTCAAATTCATGAACGTTGACACAGACGCAAACTGCCAGAACGATCCAATACTATTTAGAATTCCACCAAACAGAGCTGCGATACTAATGCAAATGATATATGGAAATGCAATGCGCGACAGGTTGACTGCCAGATTGAACTTCTCAGCATCATTCAAAAACCCCGGATTTATTAGCCGCACAACAGTAGGCATGAAGATCTCCATTATGATTGTCAATGCAGTCAGCGCGAGTGTCAGCAATATCATTACATGGCCGGCGAAAATTCTGGCACGCACCTTGTCATCCTTTGCCTTCGTGGAGAAAAACGGCACAAACACATTTGACATTGCACCATCAGCAAATATACGGCGAAATGTGTTTGGCAGACGGAACGCTACATAAAACGCTTCTGCGACCGCACTAGTTCCCAAAAAGCGCGCAAAGCATATATCCCGCACAAGTCCTGCCACACGCGACAGAAAAATATTTGCAGAAATCACAAACGCAGAAAAAAATGGCTTCTTGCTGTGCTTGTTGCTACTATTTATAACTCCTTCCATATTTACAATTAATTATCGTTATTATGTTTATTACCGTCTTTTTTTATAAATACTCTGTTTTCTTTAATTTTTTCTTCAGTTTTGCCTTTTTGCACTTCATTAATCACTTCCTTGCTTGCAAATCTTTCAGATTTATTAAATGTATCTATTCTCTCTGTAAGATTTTGCGGTTCAAACATTATCTTTTCATTTGATGCTCCCGACAATTTACCATTTCCATATAAAGCACTTTTATTTATGTCTCTTGCTTTATTATTCTTCCTGTGTTCCATATATTTCTTTACATCATTACTCTTTTTTTGCTTTGCTTGATGATTTGATGGTTTATACATATCATCAGCTAAGCCGCCTCCGCCATCATAACCGCCACTTTCACCACCACCATTACCTCTTTTATCGCCATCATCTTGTTTTTCTTTTTCTTCGGAAGTTTTATTACTTGTTTCTGCCTCTTGTTTAAGACGTTTTATATTATTAGCAACAGACTCGGCATAATCCCCAACAGCGTCAAATGTTCTTCCAACAGTATTCACTACATTCTCTGGTAGATCTTTTGCGGTTTCTAATGCGACCTTTCCTGTTGCCTTACCTAAACGCGCCAACTTCTCTTTCATGCTGCCATCCCCAAACATGCCTTTGAGCGCTTCTCCAAGTTCACTTGGTTTATCTGGTTTTTTGCCACCACTGCCAGCACTATATCCGTCATCGTATCCCTTTTTGTAATCGCCACCGTTTTCTCCACCTTGACTACTTCCAACAGAATTCATGTTTGCACTTCCAAGAGAGTTCATGTTTGCACCACCCATTCCAATATCATTCAAGCCGCCTCGGCCAATACCTTCTCTACCAACACCTTCTCTGCCGATAATACCTTGTTCGTCATATTTGCTTCCTTTTTTCTTATCTTTGCCAAACAATCCCTTTACTAAATTGACAGCGCCCTTGACTGTTCCCTTATAAAGGCCCCACTCTGTCTTCCAAGTTTCAACCATCGCCGTTCCACCAGTAATTATTGCATCCTTAGCGGCGCCCTCAAAGCCGATACCCAAATCTGTATCAGGAGCTTGTCCAATCATACTTTGAATTGTAGCTTCCATAGCATCACATACCATTGTCATTATCAAAAATACAGCAAGCGCAACAAGCAATCTGAGTAATAAATACCACATCATTTTCCACGTTATACCTTCCCACATCGGCCCACTACCAATAAACATCTGGAATATTGCAACCAATTTAAACCTATCTAAAAGTTTTTTTGTTAAACACGCAATTGGCGCATCGCTCTCGTGTCCATCATAACATTCCGAATTTATACCATCTCCTGAAAACATTCGTTCAGAAATATACTTATCTGTATCACCAAACATTAGCCAATCAAGCACAAAAAAGAACAATGATAGAGTTATAAATGGCGTCACAGCTCCAGTAACATTTGCTTTTATGTCTTCAATAAAGGTATCCATTGCCTTCTTCGTTGCATCAAAAAGATACATTATAAACACAATTGGTGAAAGATATATTGTCAAAACAAGATTAAATATACAAACACAATATTTCTGTGTAGCACGCGCTATCATCATAAACATTGTAATCGCAAGACCAAAGAATATAGCAAACACCAAAACACCAAATGGAAATGCCATTACAAGAAATTTTGCAATTTGCAAAACACCATTTAAAATGTGCGTTGTCGCTCCGTTATAATCATTATTTCTAATATGTTTCACTGCGTCTGCCAAACTATCGTCAAGACCATTTCCAGACATAGAAAATGTTAAATATTGAAGAAATTTACAATCCAATTTATCCCAAAAACCGACCATTGAATAATTGTGCCAAAAACCATTTTCTTTTATAATTGGATAGCTTGCTTTTTCATTTGCTGCATTAACTTTACTGATAAGATATTTTGAATATTGAAATCTTTTATACAAATCAGCCCCATTATTGGCATCAACAAAATCAATATCAGTAACCCTTCC
This sequence comes from Rickettsiales bacterium, assembly GCA_017444125.1. GTDB lineage: Bacteria > Pseudomonadota > Alphaproteobacteria > Rickettsiales > Deianiraeaceae > UBA4311. The sequence continues at coordinate 13,170 of JAFSXL010000003.1, forward strand.
GCTAAGATCAATATCAGCAACAGATGTAGGTATTACCAACTGTTTCAACAATGCGTCATCAGGTGGATTTGTCTTGTCATGATTGGTATGATGTTCTTCGTTATACAGTGTATAAAACACCTCCTTTTCTACATCCACATCCTCTATAATACCGGCATTTATCAAATCACCTAATTTATAACCAGCATTCATTATGCCGCCCTTGCAAGCATAAACTTGCTGGTTCAAAGATGGAGAAAATATTTGAACAAGTTTCCCACTTTTGCAACTTGGTTTAATTGTCGCTACCGATCTACCGTGATCATACTTCTCGTAAATTTTATAAGGTCGTGAAAACGGAGGAACAGGAGTATAATCAATACCAGTAGCATCACAGTGTCCCTGCAAACACACATCAGTCCTTACACCATCTCTAACCAAATACCTTTCGCAATGGAAAGCATGTGGTTCAATGGCACCATTTAACTTGCATGTCAAAGCATAGTAGTGGCAATTGCCGCCTTCAACAACACCATAACACTTGCCGGGATAATCATAATCTTTTAGCGCAGTGCCGGCTGGCGGTATACAAAAATCTACATTGCATCTTCCGTCAGCACCAAGTGGCCCAGTTGATTTATCCACTTTGGTGGCAGAATAAGATGCAGTATTATCAAATTTATTACATGCCTGATTAAAAAGATTGTCTTGTTCGGACCGCACAGTAGCAAATAATCCATCTGCCATCTGAACACTACCCTGCGCTACCTGCATTACCAATCTAAACAATTCATTTTTCACGCCATCATCAAAAACTATCAACCAACACAAACCTATTTTTATCAATGTCTTAATAAATTCGTCAAGCTTCAATAGTTTCGTATCACCATTAATAAACTTCCAACCAATAATAAAAAACCACAATACCAGGAATATCCCAGCAACTGCCTTAATTCTATTTCTAAACACATCAAAAAGTGTGTATTCAAGAATATAATTAGTCTCTTGGAGATCTGCGCCAGAGATGGCACCATAAATAGTGCTAACCGTGTTGTATTTTTGCTGTAAATTATCCCTAAATTCTTTGG
>JAFSXL010000045.1 GCA_017444125.1 Rickettsiales bacterium
CCTGTGTCGGTTGCATGGCTGGCAGGAATAGGGAAATTTTCTCCATTTGCATTTTGCAGAGCAAATTTGATGAGTATTACAAGAGCGTGCCAAGTGATTTACGACATCTGGTGAAAAAATGCAATACGCATGATATGTTTGTGTTGACGCACGAGCAGGACAAACATCAGGGCATTGCTATGAGTATATCAAGGTATCGTTTTTGTGCAGTTGAAGAGTTGGCCAATGCACGCGAGAAAAGCGCCATTTTCCTTCTGGATAGAGTTCAGGATCCACATAATGTTGGTAATATAATTCGTACAGCTTTCTGCTTTGATGTTGAGGCAATTGTTCTTCCCGAACGTGATGCATGCGGGATAACCTCGGCAGTCGTCAGGACATCTGCTGGATATAGCGAACAGATGAAGATCTGCCAAGTTAATAATGTCGGGCAGGCATTAGATAAGCTAAAAAAAAGTGGCTATTGGGTCATTGGATTTGATGTGAATACGAATACCAAAGATAGTTTAACAGAGGTGGTTAGGAAATACAACAAGTGCGTTTTTGTGTTTGGTTCTGAGGGTGAAGGCATGCGCGAGCTGACAAAGAAGTCATGTGATTTACTAATTAGATTACCAATGAGAGATAGTGCAGAGAGTTTGAATGTGGCAAACACTGCGGCCATTGTTGGATGGGAGTGGTTTGGGAAGAGGTAAAAAGTTTTCAACCTTGACAATTATTTTAATGAAAATACCCACCATTTATGGTTAAATCAATGGTTTTAGCTTCACTGCTTCTTTCGGCTTTATCAGTGAGTGCGCGGGCCGATATCGTTGCAAATTCAGCTGTAAAAAATGACATTGTTGTCAAGGAGATTGCCGAACAAAATATTGCTGGCCCAGCAGTAGTAAAGGTAGACAAAAACAAATGGATTTTACAGAGAACTTTCGGCGTCATAAAGCCAAGTGGAATGGGTAAAATCAGCGAAATCAAGAGCATCATCGCCGCATATGGTCTTGAAATGAGATACTCAAAAAAGATAACATTGACAGAGGCACAGGTGGAAAAGCTATACGAAATGCATAAGGACAAGCCATTTTTTGAGGACTTGAAGAGCTCGCTTGCGGGCAAAGATGTGATTGTCTTCATCTTATATGGTAAGGATGCAGTGAAAAGATACCGCGATGCAGTCAAGGAAATCCGTTCTAAATATGCATTGAACAAGACAGAAAACGCGGTGCACGGCTCAGACAGCTGGGAGCGTGGCAAGGAAGAAATAAACATGTTCTTCAGGTGTAATAATAAAACATGTAAATAATTTGATTTATGAATGGTAAGTTTTTAACTTTGGTAGCAATTTCAGCGGTCAGTTTGTCAAGTTATTCCATTGACAGCAAGAGCTCTTATGCAGATGTCAAAATGGCAATAGTTGACATGCAACGCATTGAGGAAGAGGCCAAACTTTCAAAGAGCTTGTTAAACAAAATGCAGGTCAAGGAAAATGTGTTGCGTAATGACTTGATGAAGAGAAAAAGCAAGGTTGAAAATGATTATAGAAACCTTGAAAGCAAGCGCTCGGTTTTGTCCCGTGAGGAGCTTGAAAAGAGTGCAAAAAACTTGGAAAATGACGTCCAACAGTTGCAAAGAGACGAACAGGTTTATTCCCAAACATTAGAGCTTGCGCGCGTAATTGCTCTGCAAGAGGTTCAGGGATACGTCCAGCAGGCAGTTGGAAAGTATGCGTCCGACTATGATTTGATAATTCCATTGAATGTTGTGTTGCATGCAAACAAGAACAAGTTTGATGACATCACCACAAAGGTGCTTGACAGATTGAACGATATCTCCACAACTGTTGACTACGAGAAGGCATTTAAAGATGCCAAAGAACAAGTTCAAAGTGCTGTGAAAAGCGGAAATACTGCAAGCATTGGCACGCACAAAGCTACACCAAAAAAGAAGAAAAGTAAAAGATAATTATGGATTATAGGACAAAATGCTTGATTATTGGCTCTGGTGCGGCTGGCTGCACTGCTGCTATTTACACTGCGCGCGCCAATTTGAAACCCATTTTGTTGTGCGGAAATATGCTTGGCGGTCAACTTGCGACCACAAACGATGTTGAAAACTATCCCGGGTTTATAAGCATAAACGGTGGCGAGCTGATGGACAAAATGCGCGAGCAAGCAGTTCATTGTGGGGCAGAAGTCATTCAAGACCATCTGACAAGCGTTGATTTCACAGAACGTCCATTTACATTGAAAAGCAGGAAGAACACATACATTGCTGACACGGTGGTAATAGCAACTGGCGCGCAGGCACTTTGGCTTGGTTTGAAGGCAGAGGAGGAATATCGTGGCTTCGGTGTTTCAGCGTGTGCTACATGCGATGGTCCATTTTTTAGGAACAAAACAGTTGCTGTTGTTGGTGGCGGAAACAGTGCAATTACGGAGGCGCTTTATCTTTCAACTTTGGCAAAAAAGGTGCATCTGATTGTGCGTGGAGATAAAATCAAATGCGAAAAGGTATTGCAAGATAAGCTTGCAAACAATGACAAAATTGAGACAATTTTTCACTCAAATGTAGTTGACATTCTCGGCGGGGAAGACGCTCTCGGCAAGTTTGTGAAGGGTGTGCTTGTAAAGAATTCACAGACAAACGAGGAGAGTAAAATCGCAGTTGATGGAGTGTTTGTTGCAATAGGCCACAAACCTTGCACGGACTTATTCAAAGGCCAGATTGACCTTGATGAGCGAGGATACATAATTACCAATCCACGGACAGGCGCAACAAATGTAGAAGGCGTATTCGCAGCGGGGGACGTTCAAGATGATGCCCATAAACAGTGCGTTGTTGCAGCAGGCATGGGGTGCATTGTGGCGCTGGAAATTGAGAAATTACTTAATGATTAAAGTGCAAGTTCCAAGCTTTTGATTAAAATACCAACATTCAGCGCAATGTGATATTCAAAGTTCATTCTGCTACCAGCAACGCTTTTGACTGATTTGAAGTCAGTTGAGAAGAATGGTCGCGATGTTCCAGCAAATGTAATACCAATATTCATTGCAAATGACTGACTGATGTTTGCAAGCACTCCAACCTGGAACTGATATGCAGCAGCAAAGTAGTTCTTGGCCATGAGTTTGTGATTGCCTGCACTTGAAGCGGAGTTGACGCTGCTTTTTTCAAAAGCATATGTTCTTTTTTCCATAGAGATTATTTCACTACCATCTTCTTGCATTTCTTGATCTACTATTTGATATCCTTGATTCATATATTGATCTATTACTGCGTATCTGTCTTCATTATCAATTGGAGATGTTGATGATGGGTCGGATCCTTCTTCTGGTTGTTGTTCGGGAGGTATAGTTTGCGTTGTTGTAAGTATTGTTTCGCTGATTTTTGACGTTGAATATACTCCTGCGCGTATAATTGCCAAACCAGCACCAACTCCAAAATAAATATCCCAGTCAGTATTAAACAAATTGAATGCATTTTGGAAGTTGTAGAACATGTTATAAGTGACCCTGTAAATATTTGAATAAACACCTATATCTTTGTAGTATTTGCCTCCAATTTTTGTAGCTATAATTGATTGCCCATCTGTACCAGTTGGTAATTCTTCTCCTCCCTTCAACTGCATTGTTTTTGACAAAATGGAATACCACTCAAACATCAGCTCGTGGCGAAAACTTGAACCGCTACTGTGCAAACCAATGCTCATTCCAAGGCCATATGAATATTTTGATATAGGGCTTTTTGTCATATATCCTGGAACAGAACCGTTGAACGTGTTTAACCATTTCTCAGAACCCATAACCGTTGTTGTGATATTTGGCATCCATGTTTTCATTAAAAAACTGGCATTTACGCCAATATACAGTTCAGTATTGTAGGCTTTTTTGAAGACACCATAATTCAGGTTTTTTTTGTAGTTTTCAGTAAAAAACGCTTTTGCTGGCTGCGAATTTTGCGCTAAAAAACACACTGACAAAACAACAGCAGAAAGAATTTTGCTTACAGTCCTCACAAAATGAAATAAAAACGCACTATTTTACATTTTTATCAAACTTTTGCAAGAAATTTTATTATGAAGTAAAAAAGTTGAGTTGTTGAGGCTGCGCTCTTTTAGTTTGTACGCCAATCCGCGCAGTACAGCAGACAAATTTAAAATATCACTGCCTAAATTTGCAAATAAAAAAAGATAATTATGCTGAAAATATGAAATTGGAAAACAGCAATTCAACAAAATGCAAACAAAAAAGACGTATAATTGCAATCGCGGCAGGAGGCACAGGAGGCCACTTATTTCCTGCACTCGTAGTGGCGAAAAGAATGTTGGAGGAAGGATATAAAGTGATTTTTTTTTCTGACAAACGCGCCATGCGATTTTTAAAAGATGACAACCCGATTTTCACATTTGATACTTTCAAGGTCGTCATGCTTGGTAGCCAAAATGCACCACGATGGCAACAGTTTTTCATGATAATCAAAGACATGTGGAAGTGCCGAATTATCTTCACTGAGCGAGTATCGCTATGCATTGGCTTTGGTGGTCTGATTTCATTCCCAGCGATGTTATTCTCAATTTTGACATTCAAAAAGACAATAATTTACGATCCAAATTCTGTATTTGGCCTTGCAAATAGATTGCTCGCTCCATTTGTGAACTTGATATTGCTTGGCTTTCAAAACACAGCAAGAGTGAATAAATTTTACAAGCGGAAGTGTATTTTTATTGGTGGTATTGTGCGCGATGAAATTAAATCTCTTGTCTATAACATGGACAATCCGTCCGTAAATTATCGTGCATTTTTTAAGATTGAAGACACAATTAACATAACTATTTTAGGTGGTTCGCAGGCAGCTTCTGTATTTGACAAAGTAATTCCAGAGGCATTAGCGGTACTGCCGAATGACATTACGAACAAGCTTTTTGTGCGTCATCAATGCAAATCTGGCAATGAAGAATATGTTGAAAACTGTTATACAACAAGTGGAATAGCGCATGAAGTAAAGCCATTTTATCACAATGTTGCAGAAATCATGAGGGGCTCACACTTACTAATTGCACGCAGTGGCGCTAACACGATTTTTGAAATCATGGCCTTGGGCGTACCGTCAATATTAATTCCGCTTCCAACTGCGGCTGACGACCACCAGTTCCTCAATGCAAAGGCCTTACGAGATGTTAACGGCGCAATGTTGATAGAGCAAAACGGTATTACCAAAGAGAAGCTCGCCGGCGCAATATCACACCTATTGAGACATGACTTTTTACTTGCCGAAATGAGTAAAATAGCACACGAGCAGTCAGATTTATACGCCGACATGAAGTTCCGAACAATCATTAATCACATGCTTGGTTATGATGACAATTTTGACATTGGAGAAATCCAACTTTCAAATGCGCGATACATCAACAATAATACTGGGATCGGCTAATCAAACATATTATATGAGTTTAATCCTCCGTGAAATTGCTTGTTTGGAACGTTTGGCGTTTTACTGAATTTAATCATCCAAAGTTCAACAGCAAGTGGCTCGTTTTTACATATCAAAAAACCAAATCCGTGCATTGCAAAAAGAGCGATAAAAAACAAAAAGTTTGATGTTGCAATAAAACCCATCATTGCAATTAGTGCCTCCATTCCAACATAAGTGCTTGAAACACCAGCAATCATTGCAGGTCTTGTCAATCCGAGAAAAAGCTGGTCGGTTTTAAGTGAACCTAAACTCTCTGCCATGCCTCATTATAACAAATCAATTTAGGTTTGCAAATGAAAATTTTCGTGTTGCGCTGCCCGAGGCCACGCCCTCGCCATTTGGCTGCGCCTCGCTCAATCCGCCCTCGCTGCGCTCTGGCTCCGCTCGGCGGCCAAATGCGCTCCGCGCCGCGCAACCATCAATCACACTTTTATCATTGTAGGAAAATCCTTCTCTTCAAGAGCCAATTTGCAGAATGGCGAAGCATCCAATTCAATAGCAAACAGTTGTAGTTTCTGATTTTTTTTCTTCTCAAATGCATACTTCTCATCACCAACAATCGGGCACTTGATATTCTGCGCATGCAGGCGAATTTGGTGCTTGCGGCCAGTCAGAGGAAAGAACTCAACCAGAGACAGATTTTTCTCCTTATTTACACGGATAACATTATACTTCGTAATCGCTTGCTTGCCGTTCATTCGTTCTTCACCGTTGCGCGCGTTGTAGGCAATGTTGTCCTCTTTTGACTGAAAAATGTATGTTTTAATCGTTCCCTTCATTCTCATAGGAATACCAGACAAAACCGCCAAATACCGCTTGTGTATCTCTCTTTTCTTAAACATTTCCGTCAACTTTGCGGCCGTGGCGACATTTTTTGCCAGCAAAAGAATTCCGCTTGTATCTTTATCAATTCTGTGAACAATTCGCAGTTTTTTATCACTCAAAATGTGAAAGTAGTCCTCTAAACAGTGCTTCACGCCAGTGCCACCCTGCACGCTCAAACCATATGGTTTATTTATTGCCAAAATGTCATCATTTTCAAAAATAATTGCATTTTTCAACTTGAAAACCATCTCCTTTGGAAGCTCTTTTTTCTTGGCGTCATCCGTCTTCTTGATCTCCTTTACATCATCCAGCACCTCAATTTTGTCATTCTTTTTGATACGATAATCAAACTTAACATTTTCACCGTTCACCAAAATCTTTTTCTGCTTTGCAAGAACGCAAATTTTGCTCTGCAATAGGCCATACCTATCCCTCAAAAGCTTGTCAATTCGGCGCCCAATGTAGTCCTTGTCAATGTTGATTTTCATCGTGTCAATGATTTTTGTGCGTATTAAAAATCAAGTTTGCTTTATTATTTTTTTATGTTGCGCCGCCCGAGGCCACGCCCTCGCCGTTTGGCTGCGCCTCGTACCTCGGTGGCCAAACGCGCTCCGCGCCGCGCAACAATAAATAACCTCTTGACAATTAACTTCAATTATTAACAATGACCCGTTTATGTCTTGCAATTTTGGTTCACACTATAGAATTAACTGCATTACACAAATTATTACAATAACAATCACGGATTTACTGCGGTAAATCCCACTTCACTGGTTTTCAAAATTTTAGCAAAAATTTTAAATTTCCCAAGTTTTAGTTTTATTTTTATGAATTTGTTAGAAAAAATGTTTTCAAATGTTGCTTTGAGAAAAGGTTTTACCTTGGCAGCAATAATCTACTTCTTCAACAGTGTTGGTAATGTCGCGCAGGGCGTATTCATCAAATACTACCAGCACAAACTTGGTATTGAACTGTATGAACTTATGACACAGGCGCGTCTTGTGGAAATCGCCCTACTCTTGCCGTTCTGCCTAAAATATTTGCGTCATTTCACAAAAAATCTCAAAATTGTCATACTACTTGCTGGACTTTACTCATCTGACATGTTGCTCTTCCACAGAGGACTAAAATCGGTTCCAGTCAACACCGGAACACTCATAATGCTGCTCGTCCCACTGTGGATAATACTACTTGGCCGTGTGCTTTTGAAGGAGAAAAAGTTCAACAAAGTCAATGCTATGTTCCTCGTAATGTGCCTGTTTGGTGTATTCTTCACGATATACAAAGAGGTTAGTTTTGCCGGCTTCAATGCTGGATATTTATTCCTCCTTGCTGATGCATTTGTTATACCACTTGGGTTGATATTGCAGAAAAAATACTCCGAATGCAGACCTGTTGTATATGCAGTTTTCACAAATGCAGTGGTGCTGTCTGTGCTTGGATATGGTATGTCAGGATGCAAAATGGCAGAGTTCTCACTGCACAACCTTGAAGGCGCATTTGTCGTTGCGCTATTTGATATGATGGAGTGCTTTGCCGTCTATACGGCCTACAAAATGACTGACTGCTCGCTGTTGCAGCCAATAAGATTTACGCGTATATTCATCTCCATGGCATTGAGCTATCTGGTTTTGAAAGAGCAAGTCCTGTCGCATCAGGTCATCGGAGCCGCTATAATACTGTTTGCAAACGTTGGTAGTGTGGTTTATTCCAGAAAAAAACAGAATAATTGAAAATAAAAAATACATCTCAATCGTGACAGTATGTTTTTAGATTTTAATAAGAAATTAATCTTTTTGATATCTACTTTTACATTGTCAGATAGTAAAGCACTTGCCAAAACAGACAACAATGATTACATATGCAAGAATGCTATTGTTCAAAAAGATGGGGCAATTCACTGTGATGAGATTATTTTCAAAAACAGAAAGGAATACGACAAGGAAAAAGAGAAATCAAAAAGCGAGAGTTTTGTAAAAAAATATATTTTCCCTGACTACAATCCAGCATTTGCAGGAGACGACCCAAACGGCGGGCATGCAGTTGGTTTTCAGGTTGGATACGACATGACGAGGTTTATTGTCAGAGGCTACAAAGCTCGCCTTGGTACAGTAGCAGTTCAATACAGCGCAGGACAACAGTGGCTTGGCGTGAACGGAAGGACGTCAGTTGGTCTCTTTTCTCTGCTCGGACACGACCCATTGGCAATTCAAAAAGGCAAGGGAAACTATCGCCAAGTAGGTTTTGAATTAATCCAAGAGTTTGTTGTCGGTACAAAGGATTTATACGCAACGTGCGGAGTTGGACTTTCATGGTTGACAACAAAAGTTAGCTATGCCTCAACAAAAGAGAGCGAACACTATGGAAAGAATGAAAAATGGGACGGTATGACAAATTTCAACATCCCGGTGTCCGCTTCAATAGGTCATCGCTTTGACAATGGAATGATAACCGAATTGACATGGAAACACTACTCAAACGGCCACATCGGGCACTACAACCATCAGGTCAACAATTTTGGGGTCTCAGTAAGATATTCATTCTAACTTTATTGTCTTAATTAAATGAATGATTATAGTTTAAATAAGGTGTTCTTACTTAAACTTATAATTTCTAATTTTCCTCCAAACAAGCCCACTTAAACAAAGAACCGCAAAGACATTTATGAAAGGAAGTATCATCATTACAGCATCAAGAATGTTAACAATGATATTACAATCTGTTACTGAGCCGCCAATGAATGCAAATGTTAGGAACAAGAATACAAACAAATGCATAATTTTACTACGTCCAAAGAGGTATTCAGAGCACTTGTTGCAGTAGTTTCCCCAGCCAACAATAACATTAATCGTCATCATCAAAGTTAGTGCAGTCAATATGTATGGCAGATGTTTATTCACCTGTCCAAATGCATATGCCAGTGCAACAACACCATTTTTCATGACATCTTTGTTTTCATAAACGCCAGTCACGACAATGATGAAAGCACTTACCGAGCATATCAAAATACCATTGATGACAGGCGTGAACATTGCGCCGGTGGCCTCCTTGACCGAGTCCTTCTGCATTGATGATGAGTGCACCATGCCTGACGTTCCAAGGCCTGTTTCATGTGCAAGCGCAGCTTTTCTCAGAGACATGCAAAATGATGCCGCAAAACCACCAGCAATTGACTTAGGATGTATTGCATCATGGAAAATTATTGACAGCGCATCAGGGATTTTTTGATAGTTGATGGCTATAATTGCGATGGCAATAAACCAGAATGTTAGCGCTAAAATAGGCATTGCAATACTCATAAAGTTAGCTACGCGGCGTGTTCCGCCGATAAGAATATATGCCAAAATCAACGTTAGAACAAACGATACAGCAGTTCTGTTGTCGTTCACAACATTGAAGTTCTCTGACAAAATTGTCATGCTTTGGTTCATTTCATACATGGAAAGCCCTAAAATACCACATCCAAGGAATATCCATGCGTAAGAAACTGACAAAATCTTACCAACTTTTGGATATTTTAGTTCTGCAAACCCCTTTTTAATATAGTCAAATGGCCCACCAACATAGTCCTTTTTGCCGACTGTTCGGTAGCTGTGCGATAGATAAACCTCTGCAAAACGGAAAGGCATACATAACAGCGCGATCACTGGCACCCAAAGCGCCGTTCCAGGACCTCCAAGATATATCATAAAAACCATTCCTGCTGTTGCGTTCATACCTGTGCAACTGGCGATTGCAGTCAATAATATTTTAAATGGTGATATGTCATTTTTTGACTTTTTCTCTTCCTTTGTTGGTTTAAACACACACCTTAAACAGTGGCCAAACCAGCGAAATTGTATAAATCTAAATTTGAAACACATGAAAATAAATCCGAACGTTAAGAATGCCAATGATAATGGCAAATTGATAGCTTCAACCCCAAAAATAGAGAACACATTGAAAAACACGATACTACCAAGGAAATCTCCAAGGTAAGTTAACACTTTGCTGATTATTTCCATAAGATGGATTAAATCGTTGATGGATTTTAATTGTCAAGTTTAATAAATTGTTGAATATAAAATATGAGATATATAATAACGTATGAAAAATAAACTTTTTCTGCTATTTATAATCTCGCTCTGCACTGTATTTACAGCATGCAACGGACATGTTCCACGACCACGACTTGGAATTTATTTGCCACTTATTTAGATTGTTTCTTTACTCCTGCCTCGTTCGCTTTTTGAACTTCCTTGACTGTTTGTGGGTTAAAGAGCTTCTTTCCAATGGCTTTGCGTTCGGCTTTGTATTTCCTTTCAAGTGAATGAAATCGGACTATTGCGATGCCAATTATAACCATTCCAATTACTTTTTGAACGGTAGGGATTTCTCCAACAAGGAAGAACATTATTATGAATGAAAATATTGGTTTTGAGAAGCCGCAGAATTCCAGTGCCACCACAGATGAAGCATGTCTGACGCCATTAACAATTAACACATTTCTAACAAACGAGCACAATGCTACAATTATAACAAATGGACTTTTTAGTAGGTCAATGGAGAACGTTCCGCGGACAATTAAGAAGCACGAACCGTATATGAAGAATATAAAAATTTCTGCTAAGACAGCTTGCAAAGCATGGTCACGTTTGCGACAGTAATATCTTGATGTAATTTGGCCAACAGATACAAGCATGATATAAAGCAGTAGATATTTTATGTATCCAAACGACCATTGGCCGTTGCTCAATTTGCTTGCGTTGACAATGATAAAACCTATAAGCGACAAAACGCTATATTTAATATATGCTTTGCGGAATACTTCGCGCAATAGAAATGTTGCTAAAAGCCAAACCGTAAACGGTATAACCATGCTTGAAATCGTAATTGTTGTAATTGGCACAAAATCAAGCATGTATGTCTTGTAGCAAGATGCTACAACTGGAAAAAAGAACAGCAAAAACTGTGCCATTTCTTTCTTACCGCGGAAGGTATCAATTGCCCTGAACTTTACTTTTCCTTGTGCCTTTTGTACCCAAAATAGTATCGTAAAACTTACTAAATTGATGCAATTTGTGTGAAAATATACATCCATTATTGATTGTCCTTCCTTTAAAACAATCAAACCATGATTAACAAAATAAACACAAAGGCAGTTCCCGAGAATGCTGAAAAAGGCAGCTACAAGATATTGTATCATTAAAACCTATCAACTTGATTATTGAATAAATGAAAATTGTATTTGTCAAGAAGTATTATCGTTTGTAAAAAAATAAAAGTGCTTGACAATAAAAAAGTTTATTTATCTATCGCCAATGATATAACTATGGACGCACAGGCAATGAAATATTTAGCAGTTGGTTTGTTAGGAATAGCATTTGCAGGGGCTGCAATGGGAGTTGGGAAGATTGTTTCATCAGCTCTGGAAGGCATAGCAAGAAATCCACAATCAGAGGGAAGTGTATCAAAATATATGTTTATTGGTGCTGGTTTGGCTGAAGCAATGGGACTTTTTGGTCTTGTGTTGGCACTTTTGTTAATGTTTGCTTGATTTTGAGTTATCATGAGAAGAGGTAAAGTAGCCATTACATTATTGATTACCGTTTTTCTGCTGTTTGTATGTGGTCGCGTGAGTGTTCATATTGACCAGGACTCTATCTACAAAGTTGATTTACCAAAAGAAATGAGAGTGGCTCACTTCACAAACAATTCAAAAAAGGATTTCTATAAAAATATCCATGTTGATAAGCAGAAGTTGCCAGAAATTCAAGATAATGATGTACTTGTAATGGTGCACGCAGCATCGTTCTCTGATCGCGACTTTGAATTTTTCAACAGAGTTAAAGGCAGAAAAGAGTTTATCCCATGCTCTGACTTTGCTGGGCGCGTTGTTGCAGTCGGAAAAAATGTGAAAGATTACGAAGTTGGCGATAAAGTTTTTGGTATAGCTGATTTGGAGAACAAAGGCGGTGCCTGTGCTGATTATGTTGCTGTGCCAAAGAACAATATTTATCCAATACCATATTCATTGACATACAAACAGGCAGCCGCAATCCCTTCACCAGCACTTTTGAACTGGTTGGCATTCCACCAGATTGACAAAAAAGGTTTTGGCACTGGAACTGTTTTGATTGATGATGCAATTAGTGAAGTTGGGATAATGTTGACTGGGCTTCTTGTACGGAATGGTTTTGAGGTTTCAGGCATTGACCGCGAGCAAGTAAAAAGCTGGGTTGAAAGTTTTGGTGTAAAACATTTCTATTCATATGAGAAAATTGACGAGCACAAAAAAGAGCTTGAAGGAAAATATGATGTGGTTATCAATTTGAAACACGGCATGACAATTGATGACTTACTTAAATTTGTCAAGAAAGGCGGAACATTTATTAGTTTTGAGAAGATGGCGGCAGGCAAACGTGATGATGTAAAGATAATGGTGATTGACAACGCAAAGATTACAAAGGATGTGTTCGCTAAGATGGCTCGTTTGGTGCACCTTGGCAAGCTAAAAATCAATGTTGCAAAAGAGTTTGGATTGGAACACATCAGGGATGCCTACATTAGATCAGAAAAAGGAAACCTTGATGGAAAGGTCATTGTGAATATCAATGAATGAATTTTTAGTAGTTGTTTATGCAGAAAAATGAGGTCGTCCACAATGATGAGAGTGGTATAAGTGATAAGCGAAAAGAGAAACTTAAAAAACTGTTTGAATACGAAGAGAAGAGAGAAAATGGCAAAATTGTTTTATTGAATAACAAAATTAGACTCGTTCAGCTCACTGATTGCAAGGAAGACAGGGAGATTTATAAGACAGTCATTACTGATTATAAGGATTTTTTGCATAATTTTAGAAAGCTTGACACGGATATTGACAGAGAAGATTTTTATGACTTTGAATCACTTCACGATGATTGTGAAAATTTTCCACTATTTGCTTGTTATAACAAACAAAATAAATTGATCGGAACTTGTGGCTCACGCCATAGAATTACAGTGAAACATGGTCAAAAGGAATTCTCTTTACAGGAAATTTCTGAAAGAATGATGCAGAAGTATATTAAACATGGTTATGGCGCAATTGCGTTTGCCATGATTGTAAATTATTTTAGTAAAAAAAAGCAAAACTTTTTCTTTACTTCTTTTTCTGATAGCAGAGATTATTATAGAAAACTTCGCGATATTGTTGCAGAATTTTGTTTTATCGGATCAAAACAGAGGATCATGAATGAGAACTTTTTTGGATATGTAGGAGCGCAGGATTTTTATTGTAGTTTAAATTTTGATGGGCTTTTAGATCAATTAAGATAATGTCTTTGTTAGCATTTCTCTTTTAATTGCGTTGACTATATATTTTGTTATATCTTTGTCTTTCTTTTTACCGGAACAGATAAACCAATTTGCTATTATCCCTATATCGCTTTTTAAATATATTTCTTTTTTAATAAAATTAGAACAATCACAAAGTTTTTCAAATTCGTCACCAATACTGACACTCCAAAGACCTTCCTGAATGCCTCTATACAACGTGATTATGTCAATGCAATCTGTTTTCCATTTAGGTTTTTCTTTTCTCATTTTTAGGAAATCTTTTGCAGTGTAGAGCTGCATTTTTTTATTTATTGGTTCCAAATTTAATGATTGTAAATCCTGCCATGTTAAATCATTTCCAGAAGAAATACTTTCCTTATTTTCTTTATTTATGTAAATCATCAACTTATACGGCGCCACCTTCACAAAATCAATCATATCCTGATATTGAGAAACTTGGCTCCATTCAAGCGGATAAACTGCAATGTCTGCTTTGCCTGATATTATGTATTCCAGCGCATCATCACGTGATGTGATACCGAAATCAATAGAATAATCCAACTTGTTTTTGTCAATCTTTGCAATCGCTGGCATCACATACATAGGCATTGCAAGCGGGTGCGCAACTATTTTTATGACATTTTGTTCAACTTCAACTTCGTCAAAAGCGCACACTGCCTGCTTGTTAAGTGTCTTCATCCTCTTCGCATAATCATATAGTTTTTGTCCATCATCAGTTACGACAAGACCATTCCGTCCTTTTCTCGCGAACATTTTAATACCAAGAGCCTCTTCCAAAGTCTTAATGTTGTACGAAATTGCCCCCAAGCTCATGTGAAGCAATTGTGATGCTTTGCGCATATTCAAAGTTGAATATACGCACTCAAACACATTCATGCATTTTGATAAACTCGGCCACAGAGCTGTATTCAAACGTTCCGGATTGTGCTTATCGACTAAGATATTATGCATAAAACTACATAAATGCATATAATATACTAAGAGATGCTAAGCCGCGTGCTCATTCAGCTTCTTCATTACTACACCAAGTTGTGATAACAAATCAAAAATTTTTGCCGTGTCATCATCCAAGTCGTTACCGAGTTGTTTTTTTAACTCGTCAACGTTGTCAAGATATTTCAACATTTTTTCAGCTTTTTCATTTAACTCTTCCGCCGAACTCTCGTCTGAAATTGAGCTCACTTCTTCACTCAAAGATTTTGATGATGAAAGTAAACTTTTAACCATTGAATCAACTTTTTCGTCTGCCATAAAAAAAACTTTATACATGCTAATTATAACATTTTTTTTTGGCATGTCAAATGAAATTTAAATTTTGCTTTTGTGTTGATAAACGAAGTTTCTTTCGTCAAGCTGTAATATCATTTCATATCCAAGTTCGTCCATGAGTTTGTTGTACTCTGCTTTGTTCCCAACTTTAACTCTTGGATCGCCATGACCAGTTTCGTCCCAAAGCTCAACCCAGATTATTGGTCTATCTTTGGTCAAAAATCTTTTTGCTCCTTTTATTACATCAATTTCCAGTCCTTCAACGTCAATTTTTACAAAGTCAATTTTGTGGTTGAGTTTTACATCATCCAATTTTCTAATCTGAAATTTTCCATTCTTATCTTCTTGTATACTTGTTGCTCCCATATTATTTAAATTCATGGCAGATATTGATGCGGTTGTGTTATTTGCACCAAGTCCAAAATGAAATAATGTCGTTCTATTTTGTAGGCCATTTAATGCAATATTCTTTTTTAAAATTTCATATGTTTCATCAATAACCTCAAACGCATAGACATATTTTGCTCTTTTTGGCGATGCGGTGAGCCAATACATAGTATGATTTCCAATGTTTGCGCCAATATCCAAAATTGCAGCATTTTCCGGAATTAATTCATCCATTTTCTTTAAAGAAGGTAATTCGGTAAAGACATCCTTGCTTTCAACCGCAAATCTTTGATGCATTTCTTGCGGATAATTTGGTACATAAAACAGTAAATTTCCGTTGCGCACAATGTCATTTTTGATAGACAATTTGGTTTTAATTTGATTGTTAATTCTGTAATTTTTTTTCTCTAATTTATAAACTTTATTAATCTTTACAAAACATGCAATGCTAATTAAAATGACTACACACAGTCCGATATATATATATATATATATTGCTTAAAAATTTCTTCATATTAGTTTTTAGTTGAATACATTTTTTAATATGCAAGGTTTTTTTTCAACCTTGACAAATCAAAATTTCAACCAACTCTCACACCATGAAAATGCCGCATTGGCCAATTTATACAGGGCCAAACAAGGAATTTGAAGGTGCAATTTTTAGGACAAAAACGGTGCTTGGCGAGCTCGGCAATCCGCAAAACAAGCTGAAAAATATATTTCATATCACTGGCACAAAGGGCAAAGGCTCAACCGCGCACTTCATTTCAAACATTCTACGCGCCTCTGGATACAGCGTAAATACTTACACCTCGCCGCATATTTACGAGTGCAATGAGCGCATTTTGTTGAATGGCCGGCCGATTTCCGATGACGAGCTTTATGAATTGACCGAAGAAACCAGAATTGCTTGGGAGGCAGCTAACAAAGCGGGCAAGCTCGCTGATGAGCCAGCACTTTTTGAGGCACTGACATGTTCCACTTTTAACGCTTTTGCGCGCCATCCTGCGGACGCAACGGTGATTGAAGTCGGCATGGGTGCCGTCAACGATGCAACGAATGTGCTTGACGACAACCCGCCGCTGTGCTGCGTTTTCACGCCTATTCACTTGGATCATGTCAAATTTCTTGGCACAAAAATTGAGGAAGTTGCTTGGAATAAGTCGTTTTTGATGAAGCGCGGAGTGAAAAATATTGTCCTTTCTTCGCAGGCCAAAGAGGCTAAAACAGTGCTCTCGCGGCGTGCAAAGTCATTTGGTATTGAAAATATTTTCACATACGGCAATGATTACGAAGTTTTCCTTGATGAAAATAATTCTACATATAGTAATACTATTAATAGTAATACTACAAATAGAATGGCACTTTTTGAATGCGCCAAACTTGACACAACTTTTCCATTTTCGCAACCATCTTTGCAAGGAGATTACCAGCTAATTAACGCGGCTTGCGCAATCATGGCCTGTCTCGCGAACATCCAAATCTTTCCAAATATTACTATTAATAGTATTTCTGAGGCCATTCACAATACTACACACATTGTCAGGATGCAAGAAATTACCAGTGGAAAACTGTTTGAAAAATTGCCGGCTGGAAGCGTATTTTACGTTGACGGAGCGCATAATCAGCTGGCTGCACACGCTATTGCAACCTTCATTCGTGAGTTCAAAAATGCACACAAAAACTTCAAAATTTGCGTGGCCGTTGCGCGCACAAAAGGCGCTAACAATGCAGTGTTTTTGCAGGAATTTACTGGGCTCGTTGACCTGCTGATATGCACTCGCGCCAACCTTGAATCCATCCCTGAACCACCTGAAAAAATCGCATCAGCATGCAAAAAAATAGGATTGAAATCTGCCATTGCGCACAACATTGAAGAAGTCATAAGCCGCTGTTGCAACTTCACAAATGGCATACCAACACTACTAATTTGTACAGGTTCACTCTACATCGCGCGCGATATTCACGTCGTGAATGATGCCTAAATTTCTAATAATTTTATGTCCGAAAATGCCTTGGAAAATTCTATTTGTAGAATGTTTTTTTCACACTCTCTGACTATCAATTTCACGTTTGAACCCGCGTCTATAGTGGCATAAACATTTATTTTTTTACTCCTTCTACACGCTTTGATAAACTCTAAAACTTCATAAGTTTTCGGTTCAAAATAGTTAATTCCACCAGCTTGTATAGCCGCGTGCATCATGATTGCATTGTTTTCAGCAAGTTCACCAAATTCATCAAAACATTCTATTTGCAGAATTCTTTTTGCATCAATTTCTGTCTGTTTTAACCACTCGTTATATCTCAAATTATTACTATCAATAGTATTACTATATGTAGTAATTTTCATTGCTTCCGATGAAGAAATTTTCTTTTTATTTGTAGAAACAACAGCAACAAACATGCAAATTTTTGTTCGCAATTTTAATTCAACTGGATCCGCAAAACTGTCCATTCCATCATCCAGAATGCCCTTATTCCATATAGCAAAATCAGAATTAATAATTGAACGACAAGCACTTCCGCTGCCAAGACGAGCTAAAATTGATAGTTCTTTTTCTGATAATTTTAACTCAAAAAGTTCATTTATCGCAAGTGTTAAGGCCGCAAAACCACTCGCCGAAGATGCTATTCCTGCGGCTGTTGGAAAATTATTATATGTCTCAATCTGAAAATTTTGTTTGATATTTAAAGCATTTCTGAACAAATCTAAAAACGCAAAAATTCTATTTGTAGAATTACTATTAATAGTATTACTATATGTAGAATTATTTATCACTAATACATCTTGGTCGGAGAGGAAAATTTTCGTTTTTGAACCAAGATTTTTGCCACGCATTGACACACTCGTTGACATCGGCAGACGCAATTCTTCATCACGTTTGCCCCAGTATTTTACGAGCGCGATGTTGATTGGCGCAAACAAAAAATCAGTTTTTTCTCTCAATTTCCATGCCTTATTTTTCAAAATTTCACTCACAATTTCCTGCCTCGTCATTCAATTTCTATGCCTTTTTCATCCACCTCAATGTCAAAACATTGCTTGTCGTTGATGTCAATTTTTCCGAGCGCCAACACGCAATCTCCGAGCCCTGAACCTGAGATTTTTGCGATTATTTTTTTTTTTTTACATTGCGAAATAATTCTACTTATAGTAATATTTGACAGCCCCAATTTGTCCAACATTTTTTGATTTTTTCGCAACAAAGAAAACATTTTTCTCCTCTTTTTTTTGGTCATTGATTTCCTGATTTTTTTTACAATTTTACCAATTTTTTTGTAAATCCTCTTCTTGTGTTTTGTGTAAAAAATCACGTCCCTGACAAGCTTTTTGTTGGTTCTTTGGCCGGTAAAAATCGCAGTCAATTTTGTATTTTTCAGCAGACCAAAATCCAATTTTTCAACAACTTTTCTCTTAGGATAAAAATACGCCACACCCCCTAAAACACTGGCCACAATATCTATTCCAGATGGCTGAATTGCCAACTTATTTCTCAATTTATTGAACTCACGATACAAATCTAAAATGTAAAAAAGCAGCTTAATCTTACTATTCATAGTAATACTATTAATAGTAATTTTCA
>JAFSXL010000004.1 GCA_017444125.1 Rickettsiales bacterium
GTCATATATATATATATATATGTTATGCTATGGATTAGGAAACCAAATGTATATTTACTCAATCGGTCATATATTTGAACGTGAAACTGGCAAAAAAATGCTGTATGATTTGACATATTTTGATTATACACAAAACAAGCATGAATTGTATGGATTGAAATATTTTAATATTGATTTGCCATTGGCAAATAAAGAACAAGTTGCGGAAGTTTTAAATAGCAACCCTGCCTTTATTAAAGCAAAAGGATCAACTGAATGGCCTCATGATATTTATCTTGGTGGCAAAAAAGTGGAAATACCTGCAAATGCAAAAGTTGTATATAATACAACTTTTACATATATAGGTAAATATAAAAAAATTTTCAAAAAAACAAAAAGAAGAAACGCAGTTTTTGAAATAATGCCAGCAAATGTAAAATATCTTAACAAATACAGGCAAGAATTGCTTGCAAAATTCACACTCAGAGAGAAATTGGATGCAAAAAATCAGGCGATGCTTGATAAAATCAAATCACACAAGAACTCTGTTTCTATTCACATAAGGCGCGGTGATTTTTTGAAATATAATTCAAGCAATGTTTTGGATGTTAACTATTATCAAGAGGCGATGGCAAAGTTTGCAGACATGGAAGATTTGCACTTTTTTGTCTTTTCAAATGACATTCCTTGGGTAAAAGAGAATATCAAATTTGCGGCACCGCACACATTTGTTGACATAAATGATGAATTGAGTGGATACAAAGACATGTGGCTGATGAAGCACTGCAAGCACAATATCATTGCAAACAGCACATTCTCATGGTGGGGTGCGTGGCTAAATGAAAATCCTGACAAAATTGTTGTTAAACCGCTGTGTTGGAATACAGGCAGCTGTAATAAAAGGGAAACGCAAGATCCAGAAGATTGGGAAATAATAGATAATAGCGAATATGTAAAAAGGGTGAACGAACAGTTAGCAAGCGCAAATAGGAAATAAATTATTTCTTCTTCCCTGCTTTTTTGTCCTTCTTCTTGAAAATTCCTTTTTTCTGTGGCTCTTTTTCTGCTTTTTGCTCTGATTTTTGTGCCTTTGTATTAATTTTCTCCACAGACAAATGGTGGTTGGTGTAGATACACATCTCCCCGGCGATATGCATAGCTTTTTTCACAATTTCCTCTGCTGACAAATTTGTATTCTCATACAGTGCACGCGCGGCTGAAATTGCAAACACGCTTCCGCTGCCGACTGATGCGATGTTGCTGTTTTCAGGTTCAAGCACATTACCATCGCCAGACATGGACAAAATCATCTTGCCGTCTGTGATAATCAATGATGCTTCAAGATTGCGAATATACTTGTCTGTCCGCCACTCTTTTGCAAGCTCATAGCAAGAGCGCATGAGGTCTTCGTATTGATCCAGCTTTTTCTCCAAGCGGTCAAGCAAAGTCATGCAGTCAGCAACCGAACCAGCAAAGCCGGCCAAGATTTTACCCTTTTGAAAGCTCCTGATTTTTTTGGCCGTGCCCTTTGCAACCATGCTGCCAAGTGTCACCTGGCCGTCAGAGGCAATAACTGTCTCGTCTCCGCGCCGAACACACAAAATGGTTGTGCTACGAACTTTTTCTTCCATAATGGACTAATTGTTTTCAGATGCAGCAGAAGCAGCAGGCGCTACAACTTTGTCCGATGCCTTCTTGCTATTGTCAATTTTCTCCTTGATACGAGCCGCCTTACCTCTCAAATTGCGCATGTAATACAACTTTGCTCTGCGGACAACACCTCTTCTGACAACCTTGACGTAGACCAAAAGTGGAGAATACATCATGACATTACGTTCAACAGCGACTTCGCCAGACATCTTGCGAACAATGAAGTTTGAGCCAGCGCCTTTTTTACGAATTGCAATGCAAACACCTGTGAAATCCTGCGTTCTAATCGCATTTCCGTCAACAATCTTCAAGCCCACTGTAATAGTATCTCCAACAGCAAATTTATCTATTTTTGCCTCGCTTTTTGCAATGACAAACTTCTTGCTAAAATCAACAACCTCTGCCAACATATTCCAACTGTTTAACATGAAAAATAATTGTCAAGATTATTTTACGTCTTCAATTACTTTGATGATATTGCAGCCGTATTTTTGGTCTGTTGAGCTGTTGTAAATGGCTTTGTCAACCTCGTTTGCCATTTTGTCATAGCAGTTTTCCAAGTGGTCTTTTTCTGTGCTATCTGCCAAGTGTGCACTACCACTTTTCATTGCTAAAATCATACCAGAACCAGGTCTGCCGTCATCCAATTTTGCATCAAGCTCGGAGGCCAATTTTGCGTTCAATGCGCCGGTTACGCCTCTGATTGGCGTCACATTACTGTTTCCTGCAATCGTGCCAGACCTTTTTGCAGCTGTATATGGTTCTTTCAATAACGCAATAACATTTTTCTCATCCATCAACTGTCTGAACCTTTCATTGTCAAATTCATGTGGCAGAGATTGATTTGCAATGGTTGAACTTCCTGCAAATGTCATTTTCTTGCGCCCATCCATTGTCAATGTTTGGTCTCTTAAATGTGTTGCATGGAAATAAAAAAAGCATTCTGGATCAAAAGTTGCAGTTGCGTATAAATATCTTATCCAGTATGGATTTATCCTTTCGTTGCTTGGAACGGCTGCGATATGATCCCAAGAACCGAAATGCGTTTTGTAGGAAACAATTCCAGCATCATTTGGGTCGCGATATGTTCGTTCAATCAATCCTGCGAACTCAAGTGCATTGATGACATTGTTGTAAGAACGATGTGAAATTTCACCTTTCATCACGCGCGCATTGACATATCCCCGCACGCCCATTCCATATCCGCCTTCATAGTTTGTTCCGCAGATATTTCCATAGTTTGGATGATTTCTGAAAATTGCATATTTGTTGCAGTTTTTTATATCAAGATTTCCCGGCAAGCTGCGATACGTATCATAAAACTGATGAAAAGCTTTCTCATAGTAATCAAACTCAAAAATGATACGCTGTATTTTAGCACGATCAACAATTTGACGACCAACTAACAATGAACCTACTAATAAAGATAATATAAGAAGAACAATA
>JAFSXL010000046.1 GCA_017444125.1 Rickettsiales bacterium
CCCTCTTCGGCTTGTTCCAGGCCGTATTTATGGCCAATGCCGGTGGTAGCTGGGATAACAGTAAGAAGGTTGTTGAGGTTGACCTTGACCTGAAGGGTACCGACCTGCACGATGCATCGGTTGTCGGTGACACCGTTGGTGACCCCTTCAAGGATACCTCGTCAGTATCGTTGAACCCCATCATCAAGTTCACCACCCTGTGCGGTCTGCTTGCCATGGAGATGGCTATCAGCGACAACTTCCGCGAGTTCGCACCCTGGGTAGGTATTGTCTTCGTGATCGTGGCTATCTTCTTCGTATGGCGCTCGTTCTACCGCATGCGCATCGATGACAGCATCGACAATATCCTCAACGCCTACAAGAAGTAAGAAGTAAAACAATTGTAGAGACGCAAAATCTTGCGTCTCCGCGAGCCCCCGTCAAAACTTGTGCAAGCCGAATGCAATGATGCTTGCATCAATTGATGAGGCGCAGCTAAGTTTATCAAATAACCGTCAAGGCGGCTGGACACCACACAACGTCCAGCCGCCTTGTATCATGCACTTAAGATATATCGGATTACTTATTAAAATTTGTCATAATTTGGTTTTAGAAAACCATACTCATATATTTTAGGCTCTATTTTCTTTGCCAATGCTTTAGTCTTTAATTTAAGGTCACCATTCAATTGATTATACTGTTCATCTGTGCTATCATTATTCATCTGGGTTTTACCCTGTTTATTAATTTTTGTACCTTGGAAGTGTAACCGAATGTCATAATATGATGAATCAGGTATGGCATTAGGTTGGAGGTGATAATATCGCCATAATTCTCTTCCAGAGAATAATACTGCTTTTGCCTCAGCTGAGATAATGATATGTTGTTCTTCTTGAAAAATATTTTGAGATTGAACGTTGTTGCTATATTTTTCACATTGACCTGTTAAATAATTGTTCATAAAATGACTTGAAAACAGATCATGGGCACCTACTTCTTCTTCTGTAAAAGGTATCCAGTGATTTTTTCCGTGTTTTTGACTAATCCTATTTTGACCATGAAATATTGTATAAATCAAACAGTCAGTTTGGAATTCTCTATCCATTTTCCAACCGTCATTAGGAAAAAGGAATTGGTCTCGGTCGTTAATCCAAGTGGCATCAATGCAATGCCTTACTGCAAAATAGATGCACATTTGGATAATATTGTGTATTGTTACCCAGTTACCTTTAACCTGTTTTAAGTCATTTGATGAAGGATTAAGGGTTAGGAAAACTCCGTTGTTGTTTTGGAAATCAGTTCCTAAGAATCGTAAGTAAGCAATTTGTTTTTCGTCTTTGTCATAATACTTCCTTAACCAGTCAATTATAAATAAACCTTTTTGATAAGCGTATATGTTTTTTTTACCCATTAGTTCACTGTTTGCATTATAGATGTCGGCAGTTATTTCCATGAATTCCTCTTTAATTGAGGTATCCCATATTTGGAATCCGATAGGAAAAGAGCCATTTACATTATCAAATGTATTAGCAGGAACCAAAAAAATCCGTCTGAGTTTCGCTCGGTATGATTGTCTGAATCCCAAAAAATTTGGACCTTGCAGTATTTTCAACTTTGAAAATACTGCAAGGTGACAGGAAGGGATTTCGCGCACGATTCGTGCAAAAAACTGGGCGAATAATTCGTTGCCAGCACGACCTAAACCGCTTTTATATTTAGTCTTAACATAGCTTTCAGATAGCCCTTTTCGATTCAATCCACTACCCGTTTTGGTGTGAACATTGCTAGCCTCAGCATACGGTGGATTGATATAGATAATGAGTTTTTTTCTCTCATTTTCGTTGTCAATAATTGCTTTCAATTTTACTGGCAGTTTGTCAAAAGAGTCGTTGAGAAAGTCAAACTGGAACACATGGTCGTCCAGTAAATTGGCACCACCAGTACTGTTGGTTGAAGCGTCATTCATCGTCTTGATACGATCATGCATCACGTCAACATCGGCTTTGTCAAGTGTACTTGCCCACACATGATATTTATTGGTAAGGTTTGCAAGCAGATTGCCAGTCCCAGC
>JAFSXL010000047.1 GCA_017444125.1 Rickettsiales bacterium
ACGCTGTATGTTGTCGCCAATGACAAGGAGGAGGGCGCGCTGTTATCAAAGCATATTAATGTGCTGAAAAATAATGGTGTGAACTACCGCAACATCGCTGTTTTAGTGCGCGCAACCCACCAAATGTTGAATATTGAGGACTACTTCATCAAGAACAAAATTGCGTATAATATTATCGGCGGAATTAAGTTTTACGAGAGGAAGGAAATCAAGGATTTGATAGCTTATTTACAGTTCGCGAACACGCTTGACAACGAGATTGCGCTGTCACGAATTATCAATGTTCCAAAGCGCGGCATCGGTGACAAGAGCTTCGAGGAGATTGTCGGATACACAAAAAAGAATGGCTGGGCGCTCTTTGATGGGCTTGAAAATATAGCAAGTTTTGGCGGCATTGTCTCGCCAAAAATTAGTGAAAGTTTGCGCAAATTTAACGAGTTCATCAAGAACATCCACAACCACATTTGCGACCAAAAAAGCACCATCCAAGACATCATTGAGAAGATTTATTTTGAGAGTGGCTACTCCGACATGCTGCAAGCGGAGAAGCAAAAAGACCCTTCCATTGATGACAAAATTGACAACATCCGCGAGTTCATTTCCTTCGCGAAGGACTTTGACACACTGGATCAATTTTTGGAACACATCTCGCTCTCTTCGGCGGTTGACGACACTAATGAAGAGGACGCGGTGAGTATAATGACGATGCACTCGGCCAAAGGTTTGGAGTTTGATTATGTGTTTCTGCCCGGCTGGGATGACTGCATTTTTCCAAGCAGAAGGTCAATCAGTGAGAGTGGCGAGAGCGGTTTGGAGGAGGAACGCTGCCTTGCATATGTCGCACTGACACGTGCAAAGAACAATTTTTTCATCTACTCTTGCAAGCAAAGATTGCTCTTCGGGCGCCTTGAATACTGCATGCCGTCCGTGTTTATCAGCGAGATGCGCGACCAGATAAAAATTGAGGATAATTCTACATATAGAAATTCTATTAATAGTAATTCTATAAGTAGTAATACTATTAATAGAAATATTGCCAGTGGATATGGCAAACTGCGGAGCTCAACCAGAGACAGAGAGGCGAGTGTGAAAATCAATTCTGGCTACAAAAAATCTTGGCAAGATGAAGGCATTCAGCTCAAACAAACGAACAAATATGTCAGAATTGAGGAAGATGAAAACGAGAGTTTTGCCATTGGCGACAAGGTGGGACACGCTAAATTCGGCACCGGCACAATCAAAGGGATGTATGGAAAATTCTGTGAGGTAAAGTTGGAAGATGGTAAAACCCGCGTCATTCCAGCGACAGAACTGGAAAAAATCAAATAATGCTGTCTTTTCTCTTTCTTTTACGGCGCTTTTTGCGGACTGGCTGCGCGATACGCGTCGCCAATTTGATGTTGATGTAGTTTTCAAGCTCCTGTGCCATTTGCTCGCGGCGGTCTTTGTAGAGGTGATCCGCGCCATCAATAACAGCTAAAGTTGTGATATTAAGCGCTGACTCGTTCATGTGGTAGACCATTTTTTCAACATCTTCCAGCGGCGTGAAATTGTCCTGATTGCCAGTAATTACAAGCCCCGGACAGAGACATGGATACAAAAATTGGTAGTTATATCTGTTCGCAAGTGGCGACACGAGCACAAAAGTTTCAATCTCTGGACGTCTAATCATCACATTTGTAGATACCCACGCCCCAAATGAATAGCCGGCAATCCAAAAATGTGATGCATCTGGGTTTTGCTCCTGCAACCAGTCAAGAGCAACCGAAGCATCGTAAATAGCATCATCCTTGTCATTGAAAACGCCATCGCTGTGCTTAACTCCGCGGTAATTAATCCTCAAAACCGTGAACTCACACTTGATAAAAACTTCCTCTATTTTTCTTACAATAACATTGTTCAAGTCGCCGCCGTAGCGAGGGTCAGGTGGCAAAATCAACACCGCTGGACTACCTCTTTTTGGATGATTAAAATACTTGCCCTCAATTCGGCCAGCAAGCCCGCGAAAATAGACATCAACTGTTAGATTTTTAGCATTGACTTCCATGCTATTTTACCTTTTCAACAACTGCCTTGAAAACTGATGGTTCGTTGACTGCCAAGTCGGCCAACATTTTTCTGTTTATCAACACGCCAGCTTTGTGCATTTTGTCAATGAATGTTGAGTATTTCAAACCCATTTCGCGGAGCGCAGCATTCAAGCGGACAATCCACAATGAACGGAACTCTCTCCTGCGGACGCGGCGGTCGCGATAATTATACTGCAATGCCTTTTGAACTTTCTGCTTTGCAATACGATAACAAGTGCTATTGCGACCTTGATACCCCTTTGCCATCTTCAATATCTTTTTGTGTCTTTGATGACTTGTTACACCTCTTTTTACTCTTGCCATATAAAAATTCTAAAACTTAATGTAATTTCAAATTACAAACTTTCATCAACATTGGTGCGTCCTCAACCAAAATTGTTGTTCCTCTTTGCTCACGGATTTGTCTTGCAGAGCGCTTGCGCATGTTGTGGCGCTTGTTTGCCTGCGTTGCTTTCACCAAACCAGTTGCTGTGAGTGAAAATCTTTTCTTTGCTGATGACTTAACTTTCAATTTGTAATTGCTCTTTTTGACGCTATTTTTGGCCTTATTACCCGCACGAAGTTTGCGCATTTTCTTCAATTTTGGCATCATACTCGGTCAGTTGATAAACAGCTTTTTTTATTGTCAAGCACATTTCAAACACTCTTGACATTTATCTCTCTTTCATCTATACTCTCTTTGTTTAATAGCTATTTTGTTTATATGAAACTTATTAATTATTATATTAATATTATCTCTTCGCGCAGCGAGAGAGAGAGAGAGAGAGTAATTTAAACTTTGCATCATCTCTTATATTTAAAAAATCTTTTACTTTAATAGAGTTATCTATTGTTCTTCTTATATTATCTTTATTAGTAGGTTCATTGTTAGTTGGTCGTCAAATTGTTGATAGAGCTAAGATACAACGTATCATATTTGAGTTTGATTACTATGAAAAAGCCTTTCATCAGTTTTATGATACATACCGAGCAGTTCCTGGTTCATTAAGTTATAAGGAATGTATAAAGCATGCAGAATTCAAAGGTTGCGCTTGTTCAAGAAGTGATGCTGTTTGCATGGGTGGAGGCAGCTGTTCTTTTGATTATGATAATCAAACTTGGTGTCAAAAACATACTCCAAACGCATCAACAAATAAGAAAGTAATTCCAAATACATCATCTGGAATGTGGAACAATCTCGTGCAGTTAAAGAAAAGTGGATTAATTAGTGAAATTAAATACGTTGGAGATTCTTTAAATGATCTTGGTGATGCCAACAAACGTGGTTTTTTTCCTCATTTAAGTATAAAAGGTAGTACTTCAACCGATGTCGCACATTACGCCTTGTCATCTTTTGATAACAACGTATTAGTTGGTATGAAAGGATATGTAAAAACAGAAGCACTTACAAATTGGGGGTTTGCAAAATTGCATCCTGAATATTATGCAAAAAAATTAGAAGGACATAATGCATTATTTATGGAGGCAACAAAAAACAGCACAAGAAAAACCTCAAAAGGTGTTGAATATCGTGTTTATGGAAATGTAAATGCTGGTGCGTTCAGTTCAAAATTTTTATCACAAGTTGATGCCAAAATTGATGATGGCAGACCTGGAAGTGGACGCCTTTTAGCCATTAAAAATCCATATGCGGAGTATATTTCAGATGCAGAAGGCGCTAAAATTTGTTATGATGCTGTCGTGACGGAATTAAATGAAAAAACTATCTATCACAATGATAGCAATCAGAAATTTGGTTGTGATGTGATGTATATCATGGAGGATGTGAAATAACCTAACTTTTCCCTCTTGCATTTTAAATTTTCATGTTTTACGATGAGAAAAAATCTTATTCAAGTAAAATCAAATTATGCCTGAGTTGTTATCTGATGATGCTGGTGAAAGCAAAACAGCAAAGCCAAGAAGAAAAAAAATTTCAATGGGTAAAAAAGTTGAAAATGAGGAGCAAGGGGGTGCCAACGGCCTTGAGTTGGTTGGAAATTTTGGTGGAGATGATGCTCCTTCTGCGCCACAAAATACTGCACAAAACGCAAATGAGGTGGTAATAACATCCACTACAATAGTGCAAGAGCAGCCAGTAAAACAGGGGCAAATGTGTCAGGCCGCAAGTCAAAATGCTTGTGAAATTGTAGTCAATCAACCACAAGAGCAACCACAAAATCAGAATAATCAACAGTGGAACAGGAATAGAAATAATCGTTTTAACAATCGCCGCGAGCCGGAAGAAGAATATGTCATCAACACGGAGGACGTAGTACATGTCAAGGAATTGCGCGAAAAAACACTGGACGAGCTGTTGAGAATTGCAGAAGAATATCAGGTGCAGAATCTCAACAGAATGTTGCGCCAAGATATAATTACGGCAATTTTGAAACAGGCGGCCGCACAAGGAAAAGGGTTATATTGTGATGGCTTTTTGGAGGTCGTGGACGATGGCTTCGGTTTCATCAGAGATGTCAAGAACAACTACAAAGCATCTTCGTATGATGTTTATGTCTCGCAGAATTTCATTAAGCGCCTCGGTTTGCGCCAAGGTGATTGCATTGCTGGATACATTAAAGAGCCACGCCGCAGCGGAGAGAAATATTTTGCGCTAATACGCTTGGAAACAGTCAACGGCAAGCGCATGGAGGAGATAAAAAATAAGATAAATTTTGACAATTTGGTGCCACTTTATCCTACTGAAAAGCTCAAATTTGACCACATGAATAATCAAAAAGAGGCGATTTCCACGCGTGTAATTGACTTGATTTGTCCTATTGGAAAGGGGCAAAGGGCGCTGATTGTTGCACCTCCAAGAGCTGGTAAAACCTTCCTGATGCAGGCCATCGCGCATGCGATAAATGAAAATCATCCAGATGCGGAATTGATTGTCTTGCTGATTGACGAGCGTCCAGAAGAGGTCACGGACATGTCTCGTTCTGTTAAGGGAGAAGTTGTGAGCTCTACATTTGATGAGCCAGCAAAGCGACACGTTGAGCTGGCTGAAATAGTGATTGAAAAGGCCAAAAGAATGGTTGAAGAAGGTAAGGATGTTATCATATTGTTGGATAGCATAACCCGTCTTGCACGTGCTTACAATGCGGTTGCGCCATCTTCTGGAAAGGTTTTGACAGGTGGTGTTGACAGTAATGCATTGCAAAAACCAAAGCGCTTTTTCGGTGCTGCAAGAAATATTGAAAATGGTGGCTCGTTAACAATCATTGCTACCGCACTTATTGAAACTGGTTCACGAATGGATGAGGTCATATTTGAAGAGTTCAAAGGCACAGGAAATGCAGAAATTGTACTTGACCGCAAACTGTCTGACAAGCGCTTGTTCCCAGCGATTGATGTGCTAAAATCAGGCACTCGCAAGGAGGAGGAAATGGTTTCAAAGGAGGACTTGCAGAAAATGTGGATACTGCGAAGAATACTTATCCAGATGGCTGGTGTTAATGCTACAAGCTCATCTGATGCATTGGAATTCTTGCTGGAAAAGCTCAAAAAGTCAAAAGACAACAAAGAGTTCTTCATGCTGATGAATAGTACAAAATAAGTTGCAATGGCGCGGAGCGCGTTTGCTGGACGAAGTGGAGCGTAGCGGAGCGAGGAGAGTGCAAACGGCGAGGGCGTGGCCTCGGGCGGCGCAACATAAAATTAATCAAAATTTTTCAATCCATGCGTTAATTTTGTTTTGTAAATTAGCATTGGTATCTATTTCTTGGCACATATAACCTCTGGTTTCAAAGTAAGATTTAATTTTTGAATTTCCGCAGATTTGTTTTAAATCTCTATCACTGTTAGCAACGCCACTGCCTTCATGAGTACAAAATGGAATTATCATCTTTCCGTCAAGATTACAATTCTCGAGCAGTGCAAAAACAGCAGTAGGGAAAGTGCTCCACCAAATTGGATGCCCGAGATATATTTTGTCATACTTTTCAAGGTTATCTGGATATTTTATCAGTTTTGGTCTAAAACCATTTTGCAATTCTTCTTTTGCCACTTCTGTTGCTTGATAATAGTCATCTGGATATTGTTTTGTTGTTTCAATTTTGAAAATATCACAGCCGGTTTTCTTTTGAATATACTTGGCCAAAAGTTCAGTGTTTCCGACATCCAAATGTCCTACTCTATCCTTAACCCAGTTACTTCCTGCTCTTGAAAAATAGATCACAATACTTGTCATAAATAACTGTTCATGGCTACACATTCAAAAATAATTTGCAAACATTTATACTTCTTGACATTTATTCTAAAAAAAGAACAAGTGCTTTACTTATGATAAAAGTAGCAATCATTGGATTTGGGAATGTTGGAAAATATGCATTAGATGCTATCCAAGAAGCTTCGGATATGGAGTTGGTTGGAGTAGTAAGTAAGCATCTTTCGGAAAACAAACCTGTTGAATTTTCTAATATAAATGTTGTAGATGATGTTGACAAACTTGGAAAAGTAGATGTCGCTATTTTAGCTACTGCGACACGTAAAGTTGAAGAAAATGCAGTTAAATTATTGAGAAAAGGCATTAATACAGTTGATAGCTTTGACATTCATACGAATATTTTTAAATTGAAAACGTCTCTTGATAAAGTGGCGAAGGACAATAATGCAGTGTCCGTTATATCTGCTGGGTGGGATCCAGGTAGTGATAGTGTTGTGCGCGCGCTCATGCAGGCCATAGTTCCAAAAGGTATAACTTACACAAACTTTGGCCCAGGAATGAGCATGGGACATTCAGTTGTTGCAAAATCAAAAACAGGTGTGGAAGATGCTTTATCAATGACCATGCCACTTGGAGACGGTGTACACAGAAGAATTGTTTATTTACAAATGAAAAAAGGAGCTGACTTTGATTTGGCGTGTAAAGAGATTAAGGCGGATGATTACTTTGCGCACGATGAGACAATTTTTGTCAAAGTTGACAATGTCAAGGACGTTTTAGATTACGGCCACGGCGTGCATCTGACGAGAAAAGGCGTCAGTGGAAAAACACACAATCAGTTGATAGAATTTAACATGAAAATAAATAATCCTGCATTAACATCTCAGATTATGGTTGCATATGCAAGGGCCACAACAAAAATGCCAGCTGGATGCTACACGACAATAGAGATACCAGTTATCAATCTGTTGCAAGGCAGTGATGAGGAGAATATAAGGAAGTTGGTTTAGCTCACTTTGTCAAAACAAGTTATTTTTTATGTTGCGCCGCCCGCGGCCACGCCCTCGCGGTTTGTATCTCGCTCCTCGCGTTGCTCCTCGCACAAACGCGCTCCGCGCTGGCGCAACAACAATTATAAATACATTGCATTTTATTTTTCACACTTTTCACATCATTTGTAATTTTATGTTTGAAAACAACAAAACTTGGCCATTTGAAGAAGCGAGAAAGATATACGAGAAAATCGGTGGAAAGACACCAGAAAAGGGTTATGTTTTGTTTGAAACGGGATATGGCCCGTCAGGGTTGCCGCACATCGGGACATTTGGTGAAGTCGTGCGGACGAGCTTTGTAAAATTCGCATTTGAAAAGATGTATCCAGAAATTCCTACAAAAATGTTCTGCATCTCGGATGACTTGGATGCACTCCGCAAGGTGCCTGAAAATGTGCCAAATCAAGACATGTTGCGCGCAAATTTAGGAATGCCATTGACATCAATTTCTGACCCATTTGGCACGGACAAAAGCTACGGCTGGCACAACAATAACAAGTTGTTGTCTTTTTTGGAAGGTTTTGGCTTTGTGGAAGGCAAGGATTACACATTTGTCAGTGCGACAGAGTGCTACAAAAGTGGCAAACACAATGAAATGCTCCACAACTGCGCCGTGCATTATCAGGACTTGATGGACATAATGCTTCCAACTTTGGGTGAAGAGCGCGCCTCAAATTACAGCCCATTCATGCCGATTGAGCCAGAAACTGGTAAAGTTATCGCCAGCGGAGTTATCAGCGTCAATCCAGATACGGACACGGTGAAATACATCGGCACGGACGGAAAAGAGAAGGAAAGTAGCTATCTCAACGGCGGGTGCAAACTGCAATGGAAGTGCGATTTTGGTGGCCGCTGGGCATCACTGGGTGTTGACTACGAGATTTACGGCAAAGACCACTATCCAAACGAACCAGTGTATCGCGCAATCTGCAAGGCACTCGGCAAAGAGCCGCCTGTGAACTTCTTTTACGAGCTCTTCCTTGATGATAAAGGCCAGAAAATCTCAAAGTCAAAGGGCAATGGAATATCGGTTGACGAGTGGCTGAAATACGCTAACAAAGAGAGCTTGGCGCTGTTTATGTATAACAAACCAAAAACAGCAAAGCACTTGTATTTTGATGTCATTCCAAAGGCAGTGGATGAATACATGACTTGGCTGCTGAAATATCAAACGCAAAGCGAGGAGCAACAGTCAGAGAATCCAGTATTTTTCATACATTATGGCGATTTGTCAGGCATCAAACCATGCAAGGTGTCATACTCCATGATGCTGAATTTGGCGAGCGTTTGCAACCCTGACAATGAGGACATTTTGTTGAATTATCTGTCAAAATACGACAGCATGCTTGACAGAAATGATGAGTATTTACGCAGGCTTATTAGAGGTGCTATTAATTACTACAACGACTTTGTCAAGCCAAATAAAAAATATATCAAACCAGAAGGTGCATATTTGGAGGCCTACAATAAGCTAAAATATGAACTTGAAAGCGGGAAATATCACACAGAGGAAGAGCTTCAACAGCTGGTTTATAATTTAGGTAATGAGCTAAAAGAAAAAGGGGTTGAATTGAAGGATTGGTTCAAGTGTTTATATCAGGCAATTTTGGGTACTGAAACAGGCCCGCGCATGGGAAGTTTCATTGCTATTTATGGTGTGGAGAATACGTTGAGGGCGATGTGAGACGTAGCATTACGCGGCGCAACAAAATTGAATAAACGTTTTAAAACTTGCTTGATTTATAAAATATGACTTTACAATATGGTATATGTTTGAACTCATAAAGACAATAATATATTTCTCAATCGTCTTGACGGCTATTGTAGCAGTTCATGAATACGGACATTATTTCATAGCAAAGAAGTGCGGTGTTAAAGTTTTGACATTTTCAATAGGGTTTGGCAAGAAAATTTTTAGTTTCAAAAACAAGTTAGGAGAAATCTGGCAAGTATGCTGTCTTCCACTGGGTGGATATGTCAAAATGTTCGGAGATGACAATGCAAGCGGTGCTGTGGGCTACAAGAAAAATCCTACAAAAGATGACTTGGCATATTCGCTGATTTACAAACATCCATTCAAGAAAATACTTGTTGCAGCAGCTGGCCCAGCAATGAATTACATCTTCGCAATTTTGTTGTTCTTTTTCATATTTGCAGTCAAAGGAAAGCCATTTGTTTTGCCTGTTGTAGATGGTATTCAGCAGGAAAGTGTTGCAGAAAAAATTGGCCTCAAAAAAGGAGATAAACTGATTGCGATAAATGGGGTTCACATGTCTGCGTTTGATGACATAAGAAAAGGGTTGGATAGTCAAAAAGACGAAAATGTCTCGGTTGTCGTGCAGAGAAGTGGACAAATCATGACGCTAACAGGAGAGCGCAAACAAAGCGATATTTTAGGCGTCATGGGCGGGCAACCAAAATATAAAAACGTTTCAAAATCGGAGGCCATCGCAATGTCGTTTGCGGAGATAACCAATATCACCACAGGCACATTGAAGGCATTGTGGAATATAATCTATCATCATGGCAGCACAAAAGGCATCGGCGGGCCAATCATGATTGCCAAACAATCAGCAAAGGCAGGAGAAGGCGGCTTTTTCACGTTCCTCTATTTCATGGCATGCATATCAGTGAGCTTGGGGCTCGTCAACATTCTTCCAATTCCACTGTTGGACGGCGGCCATGTTGTTGTTAATTTCATTGAACTTGTCAGCAGAAGAAGAGTGTCGAACAAGGTCTACAAGGCAATGGTTTATGTTGGTATTGTGATAATTGCGCTGCTGATGGGACTTGGATTTTTCAATGACATTTTTGTAAATAGGTAGTTTTTATTTGTTTTATGTACACTTTGTTGGCTGATTTTTTTGAAAACGTTGGCGGTTTTTTAAATGTATTTAGCTATACAACAACGCGCTGCGGAGTTGCACTTTGTGTCGCATTTGCGGGCGTGTTTTTCCTCATGCCAAAATACATCGCATTCAGTAAAAACTGGCAACACGGCGGCCAACCAATACGCGAGAAATATCTGGAAGGACATGTCTCAAAAAAGGGAACGCCAACATTGGGTGGCTTGCTTGTTATACTGTCAACACTGTTGGCATGCTTACTTATTGGCGATCTAACAAACCAATATATGTTAATCCTGATATTCACCATCATGTCATTTGGCCTGCTTGGCTTTTGTGATGACTACAAAAAAATCAAGAAGAAAGATACAGGTGGCATAAGTGCTAAAATGAAGCTCATTTTCCAGTTTTTGTTCGCTACAATAGCAGTTGTAGCTGCAAATATCTGCATTGACAGTCCTGCATATTCATCAACTTTGACATTTCCATTTTTCCGTAAATTGGTGCTTGAAATTGGCTTTTTGTATTCAATTTTTCGCATAATCGTTATTGTAGGTTCAAGCAATGCAGTTAATCTTACCGATGGTCTGGATGGACTCGCAACCATCCCAATCATTTTTACCAGTGCGGTATTTGCAGTATTTAGCTACGTCATTGGCAACATTTTGATGGCTAAATATCTGTTTTTTGACTACCAAAATGGCGCACAAGAAATTTGCGTGTTCCTATCAGCAATGATTGGTGGTCTAATGGGATTTTTGTGGTATAATATCAAGCCGGCCAGCATTTTCATGGGCGACACAGGTAGTTTGGCATTCGGAGCAGTTCTTGGGGTGGTCTCAACATTGATAAAAAGCGAGTTTGTCCTGGCAATGGCTGGCGGGTTGTTTGTCTTGGAAGCTTTGTCGGTCATCATGCAGCGCTACTATTTCAAGTTCACACACGGCAAGAGGATATTTAAAATGGCACCAATCCACCACCACTTTGAGAAGAGCGGATGGAGCGAAATGCAGGTTGTTGTCAGGTTTTGGATTATCTCATTTTTCTTTGCTTGCATAGCACTTGCGAGCTTGAAAATTAGGTAAGTTTTTGTGGTTTTTGTATGAAAAAAAGTGTCTGTTTATCATTGGTTTTAGCATCATCTCTGTTTGTCAATGAAGTTAAAGCGGACGTTAGGATTACTCCATTGAAGGACAATGAAAAAATCTTCTCACTATTGAAGGAGTATGATATTTACACCGACAACTGCAAGATTTATCTGGATAGGTATTCTGTAATTGAGGGCATAGAGTATTATGATATGGAGAACAACTTGAAAACAGACGGAACGATTGTTGTTATGGATGCACTTGCGAATAATGTTGTGAAGATTTTCAGTGAGTTGAAGAAAATGCATTTTAATATCAACAGCATTCATCCAACCAAGCTTTACAAGAAGAATTGGCTTGGTGTAGTGGAAATGCCAGATGATTTCAATGGAACTGAAAGTTTTGTTTGTAGGGAAGTTGATTGTAGTAAGAAAAAAGTGCTTTCTTTGCATGCATTTGGCACGGCGCTTGACGTTAACTTCCTTCAAAATCCATGTGTTTTTATTGATTACGATACAAACGAAATACAGAAGGTTGTACCAACGGCAGGCGTGAGGTATCTCAATAGGAGCTTCAACAGGAAGGGCAAGCTTGAAAAAGATATCGGAAAAGTTAATGATGAGGTTGTGAAGATTTTTAAGAAATACGGCTACGACATTTGGGGTGGATACTGGGATTTTCCTATTGACTACCAGCACTTTCAGGTCTCTACCAGGAGCTTTGCTAACCTGCTGATGTATGCCACAAAGGAAGACGCTAAGAAGATTGTTGACATCCACACAAGATGTGTGAATATGTATAACAAGTCGCTGGTTGATTTGGCAGAGGAGAAAGGTATCAACTTGCTGGAAAAATACAAGGAAAATGCGCGCGCATTCATGAAAGAGATTGGTTTATGGTGTGCATTTGGTGGAAACAAAGTGGTGAGGAGGGTTAGAAAATAGAGCAACAAAAACAGTTTTTTCTGTTATAACTGTCTATTTCTTTTTCTTCTTTTTCTACAGTTATAGTTCCATTGCTGTTATATTCAGAGCTATTATTAATAGTTTGTTGCGTTTCATCAGTGTTATTTTTTAGCGTATAATATGTAATTTTTTTGCTATTTTGAGCATTAAAAGTTGGTGTTAAATTTCTATTATTCACAAAATCTTGCATATTTATACACTTATAGTTTATCAATGTGAATTTTTTATGCAATTAAAAATTGCGTCAGCGCGGAGCGCGTTTGCTGGACGAAGTGGAGCGGAGCGGAGCGAGGAGATTGCAAACGGCGAGGGCGTGGCCTCGGGCGGCGCAATATTGAAAATTAAAACACCTTCTTCGCTTGTTCCAATCTTTCCAGTGCTTTATTTATGGTGTCATAATTCTTTGCAAAGTGAATACGGAAGTATCCACTTTCATGACTGGTGAAGAAATCCCTACACGGAACAACTGCGATGCCGGCCTTTTCACACAGTGCTTCGGCAAATTTGATGTCATCTTCAATACCGCTCTTTTGCATGATATCGCGCAAGTCAAGCATCATGAAATATGTTCCTTCTGGCACATTGTGGTTAATACCAATGCTGTCAAGGCCTTTCAACATCAAATCTCTTTTTGATGTGTACATATCAAGCAAGTTATCATAATATTCCTGTCCGAAGTTCAAACCTGCAACGATGGCCTCTTGTAGCGGCGCAGCAGCGCTGATTGTTAGAAAGTTATGAACCTTTTTGATGTTGTCAGTTATAAACTTTGGCGCAATGGAATAACCAATTCTCCAACCCGTAATGGAGTAAGTTTTTGACATTGAACCGCAAATAATTGTGCGCTCACGCATATCTGGCAGTGTTGCCATGTAGACCATTTTGTTTGGCTTGTAGACAATGTGCTCGTAGACCTCATCCACGACTACATATGCATCATATTTCTTTGCCAAGTCGGCTAAAACAGTCATTTCCTCAATTGTAAAAACCTTTCCGCATGGGTTTGATGGATTGCAGATCAGCAGTATTTTTGCGCCCTGTTTGAATGCGTTTTCCACATCTTCTGGGTTGAATTTGAATTCAGGTGGTGTCAATTTGATGTAAATCCCTTCCGTGCCGGTGAGGATGAGGTTTGTTTTGTAGTTCTCATAAACTGGCTCAAAAATTGCAATTTTGTCGCCCGGATTTGTGATTGCCAACATGACTGCAACCATTGCCTCAGTGCCCCCGCAAGACACCACAACCTCTTCATCAGGATTGACATCCATGCCGGAAAAGTGTTTGTATTTCTTTACAAGCGCATCGCGAATGTTGGTTGTTCCATATGAAATTGGATATTGATGGCAGTCCTCGTGTGCCATTTTCTGCATGTTATCTAATATCTCTTTTGGCGGGTCAAACTCAGGATAACCCTGGCTCATGTTCAGCGCGTCGTATTTTTTCGCGACATTTGACATTCCACGAATGATTGAGTCCTCAAAAAAGGCGTTCTTTGCTGATAATGGTTTCATAATAAGCCCAGTTGTATTTGAATTTATAATTGTCAATAAATGCGTTGCGCTAGCGCGGAGCGCGTTTGGCCGCCAAGCGCAGCGAGGGGGAGCGTAGCGGTGCCAAACGGCGGGGGCGTGGCCTCGGGCTGCGCAACACGGGTTTTGAAAAAAGTTGCGGTATAAACCCCAAAAAAATTTAAAAAATTTGCGGGTCTTTACGCCAAAGCCCATGCGCACGAAAAGCACTTTGCACCACTGGATGTGCGGGGCCTTTGGCATGCGCGGCCGCTGCCGACCGCCTCCGCCCTTGACAAGTCAAGGCCTGCGGCCGCGCAAACAACAAACCACTTGACAAATATAACAAAGCAAATCAATGCGGATTGTGAAGTTTGAAACCAAGGTAAAATTAGTGTTTTTTCTCGCACTTGTAGGAGCTGGAACGTATGGGTATTTCAAGATTA
The DNA here is from genome assembly GCA_017444125.1 of Rickettsiales bacterium. Taxonomy (GTDB): domain Bacteria; phylum Pseudomonadota; class Alphaproteobacteria; order Rickettsiales; family Deianiraeaceae; genus UBA4311. The sequence continues at coordinate 14,143 of JAFSXL010000047.1, forward strand.
AGCCAGTTATAATGAAATATCTCCCTGGAAACAGGAAAGCAGAGGTTGCAAGGCAAGGAGAAGTTAATGTAGATGCCTCAAAATTCAGCGGAACAATAAGAGATTTAGAAAAATGCCAGCGCGAATTATTCCTTGTCAGGAATGAAAATGCAAAGTTGCAAATCATGCCAGATGCAAGAAAGGACGTCATATCCCTGCTGTTGATAATGCGGAAAATAGAGGGACAAATTGGCCAAAAGCGTGATTTCTCCGATGAGTGCGTGCGACTGTTCTCCAATGCATCAAGAGTGCCAGCAACCCAAGAGTTTGCGCTCAAATACAAAGAGCCGATGTTTGAAAAGATATGTCAAGTCCCAACGGAGGAAGAACTTCTCATAACACTTCACCAATTTGAAAGAAAGTTGGTAGATATTCAACACGATGAGAAAATGAAGGATGCTGCATGGTATAGACAGGCATGGGAGCTGGTAAAATATAACACATCAAAGATATTCAAAAATACAGTTGCGCGGAGAAGTGAGCTGGAGAAATACATCCTCAATCATAAATATGACATTGCACTGAACCAACTGGAAACACACGCAGCAACGGAGTTGGCAGAATACAACAAATTGCATGCGGAACTGAACGAACTTCACTCATTTCGTCAGATGATAGATGGGTTATACGAGATAATTGAAAGGATTGGTCAGGAGTGATATGGTTAGGCACTTAGGACACAGAGCTGGGTATAAGAAATATACAAAAGCTAAGCAGAAATTGCACCAGAGATACATGCGTGTGCGCCAATCAACAAGAACATTCTTGCAAGGGGATAGAGTTAGAAATCTCAAAGCAAAAACAAAGATAATTGGCAAAAAGGTTGGCCACAAAATTGAAACTGGTGCAGAATATTTAGGCACAAAACTTGAAAATGGAAGAGTAAAAACATCTGCCGCAATAGCAAAAGTCAACAGCAAGGTCTACAACTCAAAACCAGTCAAAAAGGTTGCATTTACAAAGAACAAAATCAAGAGCGACAGGAACATTGCGAGGTCAAAGATAAAAATTCTTACACACAGATTTTCCTACTGGTTTGTTGACATCTTGATGCTTTTACGCATTCACAAGCACATCAGAAAAATCAAACTTGGAATTGTGATTATCCCGTTCATCCTTTTGTCAATATTTGATGACTTCGTAATAGCTATTCTTGTGGCAACGTTCAATGTGTTTGCGTGCTCGTTGATTTTTGCGCTGGTGTCAATCGCCAAAGATGATGCCATGGTTGACGGCAAGTTTGATTATGGAAAATACAAAAATATCAAAAGTAGGAAAGAGGTTGTCGCCGCCACATTCTGCGCGTTCATTGCAATGGCGTCGGTCATCTTCGGAAATCAAATAGCAAATGCCATATTTGCACATTTGTTTAGGTAGTTTTTTGGGCATGAAGATGTTTAAGATGAAGCCGAAGTATTTTTATAAGCAGAATTTTGTAAGCAAACTGCTACGCATATTCTCATTCTTCTATTTACTTGGTTTTCATGTTATTGGCTTGTTACACAAATTGTCTTTCAGGAGTAAAAAGCGTCTTGGAAAACATGTTATTTGCATTGGAAATATTGTCTGCGGTGGTAGCGGCAAAACCCCAGTATGTATTGAAATTGGAAAATATCTCAATGCGCATGGGCTTGATGGATGTTTTATAACCAAGGGGTATAATCGTAAATCAAAGGAGGAGACAAATATTCCAAAGGATCATCATCAATTATTTTCTGTTGACCAAGTTGGAGATGAAGCGCTCCTACTGTCAAAGGAAGCTGATGTGTTTGTTGTCAATAAGCGCTCACAATCGCAGTGCATTGATGGGAAATATGACTTTATCATTCTTGATGATGGACTGTTTGATGATAGCATAGTTAAGGATGTAAATGTAGTAGTATTTGACAGCAACTTCTTCATTGGTAATGGATACGTTCTGCCGGCGGGACCACTGCGGACAAGGTTTAAAACTCTTGCAAAGGCAGATTTTGTAATTCTTACTGATGTCAAAGATGATGGCAGGGTGCAAAATCAAATCAATATGCTGTCGGTTTATGTTGATAGATCAAAAATATTGAAGGCAAAGTTGAAGGTTAAAAGTCGGCACAACAAGGCAGAGAAATATGTTGCATTTGCTGGCATTGGAGAAAACCAGAAGTTTTTTGATACCCTCAAAAGAGAAGGTCTTAATGTTGTCGGAGAAGTTGCATTTGAAGACCATGTTTGGTACGACCAAAAGAACATTGATATACTTGCGGCAAAGTTCAAGGAACTACAAGCTACAAAGTTTATTACGACAAGCAAGGATTATGTCAAGCTGCCTGAGGAATTCCATGACAATGTGGAAATCCTTGAAATTGGCTATGAAATACCCGGTTTGGAGGCAATCTTTAAAACAAGCTAACAATCTATTCGTCCAGCAAAACCGCTCCTTCCGCGCGCAACATTACTTTTAACAGAGTGTCTGGAAGCAATCTCCCAGCAAAAATGAGTTCACCATAAGCCGAATTCTGTTTATCTGATTATTCATCTGCAACTGATATTGCTACCAGTTTGAAGCATTCTACCATATTCCACCCAAAGACAGAAAGGAATAAACTTGAATTTGCTTGCGATAGGGTTTGCATTGCCACGGCATTGCTGCCAGTGCGGTGAGCTCTTACCTCGCCATTTCAACCTTACCTGCGAACAGGCGGTATATTTTCTGTTGCACTTTCCAGGTGTCGCCACCTATGGTCGTTAGCCATTATCGTGTCTTTGCCAAGTTCGGACTTTCCTCAGGTTTGCACCCACAATCAGTTGGTGAACTCAAAAGTTATTGTTGTGAGGAAGGATTTTATTGTCAAGGTTGATGAAAAGTTTTTTGGTAATAATAATATCACTGCTTCGCCGCATGTCTCTTTCTAATCTCATCAAGCACTTTTTCAAGCTCTTCTTGCAAATATTGGCGTGTTTTGTTGTTCTTAATTACAAAATCTGCCATATGCATTTTTTTGCTATCCAATGTCTGATTTTTGGTGATTGAGAAGAACTTTTCCTGTGTTCCCTTACCGGAGTCAACAAAGCGGTCAATACGAACATCCAGTGGCGCCGTGAGGATAATTGTATAGTCAAATTCACTGTATAATGATTTCTCAAACAGCAATGGCGACTCACAAACTGCAAATTCACCACCTTTTTCCTCAACCTTTTTGAAGAAATCACGTCTTACTATTTTGATGAGAGGATGGGTCATTTCTTCTAATTTTAACTTAGCATCTTTGTTGTTAAAAATCAGCTTTCCGAGTGCTTTTTTATTGACTATGCCGTTCTCGTCTACGCAGTTAAAAACCCTCTTCAAATTCTGAATAAGCACCTTGTCTGTCTTCATGAGCTCGTGATTAATATCATCACTTGAAATTGTATAGCATCCAAGCTTCCGCAGTATCTGCAACGCCGTGCTCTTTCCAGTTGAAACGCCTCCTGTCAGACCAATTTTTATCATAAAAATAACTATCAATTCATTGATAAATCCTTTTTTATAAGTTGCAAGTGGTTTGATATGTTCTTCCAAAACAATTAACCAATGGTGACGTGTTGACAAGTTGACCGAGCATGGTTGATATAAGAATTTCGGCGACTATACCTTCTGCGGAAGTAATATGCTTGTAAATTCTGGCTTGCCACATGAGTTTCAAGACAAAAAGATTTGAAATAATCACATTACCATTGCCACAATCTCCCTCACAAAATTGACAACAATCACGGATGCAAACATAAACAGCAGCACGGCCGCGATTTTGTTCAGTGTTGACAAGATGACCTTATATTTCTTTGGGCCAAGTGCGAGAATTTTCTTCCCCAGCAAGCCGAAGAACACGGCAATCATTGTATATGCGATTGTAGCACCGCACACACCGCCAAGCAGCGCGGAGACAAACGACACACGCACCTTGTCAGCAAACGTCAGGAACGTGATGCTATACCCAGCAATCACGACTGGCGAGGACAGCGTGATACAGAACATTTTGATGATTGTGCCGAAGTTTTGCTTTTGAATTTCCGTTGTGCTCATTTTTGAGACATCCTTTTTCCAGAAGCCGTATGCCACATAAATCAGGAACATTGTTGCAAAGAATGAGATGAACAACATCACTGTTTTAGGCACTTCGTTTATGATTTCTCTGGCCGTTAATGCACCCAAAATCATGTAGAGAATGTTGCCAAAAATCACTCCGATGACCGCAAAAAGGCCGTGGCGCAAACCATACGTAATTGACAAATTTGCCAATGTGATAAACACAGGCCCGACCGCTATTGAAGTGATGAAAATCGGGTAAAACAAAGTTAAAAATATTTGCAAGTTCATATCAAATCTTTTATCACTTTAATTATCAACATGGCCGCATAAAAACACAGCAAACACGCAGATATTCTGTTGATTATTGTCAGGATTTTATTGTTGCATTTTTTTCCGAGTGTGCCGAAGAACATAACCACGATGATTTTTCCTGTCAGTGCACCACAATATCCTCCGAGAAGCGCCGAAAACATTGATGTCTCTATACCTGTTGCGATTGATGTAAAAATCACGCCGTAGCCCACGATTGCGACTGGCGATGACATGATGAGGCAGAACATTTTGACAAGCAGTGCGAAGTCAAATTTTTGCACCTTGACATTCCGCAGTTTTGAAACATCTTTTTTCCAAAAACCATGAGCCAAATTCAGCAGAAAAGCCGCTCCAACAAGTGGTAGAAAAATCATTACAGGTCTTGGTATCATTGCAATAAAGCTCTTCGCCGCAAATGCTCCGATGGTGATGTAAATCAGGTTTCCGAGCAAAGTTGCGATAGCGACAAAAAAACCTTTTTTATAGCCGTAGGTCATTGATATGTTAGCGACCGTTATAAACACTGGCCCGACTGACAGCATTAGCACCAAAACTGGCACAAAAAGTTGTGAAAAAATTGCAAAATCCATATTAATACATACCTAAATATTTGGCAATTTCCCAATCAGAAACATGACCTCTAAACTCCTTCCATTCGCGCTCCTTGGCGTCTATAAACTCATTAAAAATATGCTCGCCGAGCGCCTTCTTGATTATCTCGTTCTTATTCAAATAATGCAATGCCTCTTCCAAGTCCCTTGGCAAGCTGCCAATCTTCATTTTCTTTCTTTCTTTTTCAGACAGCTTATAGATATTCATCTCAACAGGATTTGGTGGAGTAATTTTGTTTTTAATACCATCAATGCAAGCATATAAAATAACGGCAAATGCCAAATACGGATTGCAACTTGGATCTGGACTGCGCAGTTCAACTCTTGTTGAATTACCTCTCTTACAAGGAACTCTTAATAATGCACTTCTATTTGACAAAGCCCATGCCATATAAACTGGTGCTTCATAGCCGGGAACAAGTCGTTTGTAGCTATTGACAGTTGGATTTAAAACAGCAGTCATGCCTCTTATATTTTTTAAAATTCCACCGACAGAATACTCTGCGAGCTGCGACAACTGCGTTTTTGTATTCTCATCAAAGAATGCATTTTTACCATCTTTTGACAGTGAAATGTTGCAGTGCATGCCCGAGCCGTTCATACCAAATACTGGCTTTGGCATGAATGTTGCGTGAAGATTATACTTGCTGGCCACAGCTTTTGAAACAACTTTGAACGTGGAAACATTGTCCGCGGCAGTCAAAATGTCGGCATATTTGAAGTCAATTTCATGCTGACCGTCCGAACATTCATGGTGCAATGCCTCAATATCAAATCCCATTTTTTGCAGGTTGTCAACAATATCCGCGCGCACCACCTCACCTTTGTCCTCTGGATAGAGCTCGTAATAGCCAGCTTTGTCGTATGTTTTTGTAGTAATTTCTCCATTTTCGTTCTTGTTAAAGAGGAAAAACTCCATTTCTGGCCCCATATTCATTGATAGGCCAAGTTGTTCCGCCTCCTTCATTACGCGTTTCAGGTTGCAACGCGGACAGCCAGCAAACGGTGTTCCATCTGGATTGTGGATGTTGCAGATCATTCGCGCAGTTTTTCTGCCGTTATACTGCTGCCATGGAAGTATTTGAAATGTGCTTTTATCAGGCCAAAAACACATATCGCTGGTCTCTATTTTTCTAAATCCTTTAATAGACGAGCCATCAAGCATCATATCGTTTGCAAGAATTTTATCTATGTGTTCGGATGGAATTGTCAGGTTTTTTACAAGCCCGTTTATATCCACAAATTGCAGCTGTATAAACTGCACATCCTGCTCTTTAATTATCTTTTTTATATCCATATTTTCACCGCTTTTTTTTAGCCATGACAACAAGATTAAAATTAAATTATTTTCCTCGTACTCCTCCGAATACTTTCATTGGCAATCCGAAAATTTTAATGAACCCTTCGGCGTCTTTCTGATTGTATTCCTCGCCCATTGTAAAGCCCGCAAGGTTTGGATTATAAAGTGAATTTGGCGACGAAATTGATACAGAAAACACGTTCCCTTTGTATAATTTTACGACCACCTCCCCACTGACTTGCTCCTGTGTTTTATCAATGAACGCATCCATGCACTCTTTTAACTGTGTGCACCAGCCCGCAGAGTAGACCAAATTTGCATAGTCTAATGCCATTTTTTGCTTGTAGAGCCATGCGTCTTTTGTGATGGTGATGCTCTCCAATTTCTGGTGTGCTTGGTAGATTATCTCTCCGCCCGGAAATTCATATGTCCCGCGGCTTTTCATGCCGACCATCCTGTCCTCAACGATGTCAATCAATCCAATGCCATGTTTGTGCCCAAGTTTGTTTAGTGTCTGCATGACTTCAACGCAGTCCATTTTTTTATCATTGACTGCCACAGGAACGCCTTTTTCAAATGTGATTTTTACATTCTCGGCCTCTTCCGAAGCATCCTCAGGGTGTTGCGTCATTTTCAAAACCTCCTTTGGAAATTCATTTTTGCAGTCCTCCAAAACGCCTCCTTCGTGCGACACATAAAGTATATTTCTGTCAATAGAGTATGGGCTCTTTTTAGTAGCTTCAACAGGGATGCCATGCGCTTTTGCGTAGTCCATCAGCTCTTCACGAGATTTAAAACTCCACTCTCTCCATGGAACAATAACCTTCAAATCAGGTGCCAGCGCCATAATCGAGGCCTCAAATCTTACCTGGTCGTTGCCTTTTCCAGTTGCACCGTGGCATATTGCATCGGCCTTATATTTTCTTGCAACTTCAACCAATTTTTTTGCAATCAGTGGTCGTGAAATTGTGCCATTTAGATATGTATTTTCGTATTTTGCCCCACTTTTTAGTAGTGGAAAAACATAATCCTCAACAAACTCTTTTGTTATATTCTCAACAACTGCGTCAATAGCGCCACTTTTCAAGGCCTTGTCCTTTACGCCGCTCAAATCCTCGTCCTGCCCCAAATCGGCTGTGTATGTAATGACTTCGGCGTTGTAATTTTCCTTCAACCAAGGAATTATCACAGATGTGTCCAGTCCACCGGAATATGCTAATATGATTTTCATGATTTATTGATGACAGACATTTTTTATTGTAAAGTGGTAATTGAATTTTATAAATCAATAAACTTTAATAAAAATATGAATACAAAAGAAATTCTCTTCGTTGTAGCACTAAATAACGAGGTTGATTTGGAGAAAATTGGTTTTACGAAGGCTACAAACTCCATGCAAGGAGATATGTCAAGGCGAATTTGCAATGATGTTATTACTTCTCCAATGCCATTAAATATCTACAATCACGCATCTGGCGCGAGATTGCTGATAACTGGGATAGGGAAGGTCAATGCAACTTATGCGTTGTTGGATTTTCTGTCAGAGAACAAGAACGTGAAAATGGTTTATAATATCGGCACGGCGGGCGGTGGATTGGGTGTAAATGCTGGTGATTTGCTGTGGTGCAACAAGTTCGTGCAATATGACATGAATGCAACTCCACAGGTTAAAGAGGAAATTGGTTTGACGCCTTACGATGATGTGTCGCGTGTGATAACTTTTGATGAGGATGGCAGAGCTGATAGATACTACACTTGTGCGACTGCGGATACTTTCAACACCGACAACACACAGTATGATGTTTATGACATGGAGGCATACGGGCTGGCAAAGGTTTGTTGCAGGAAGGGTATTCAGTTTTGTGCGATAAAATATATTACAGACGTTGTGCATTTGAATGATGCCAAGGATGACGAACTGTGGAAGATATATCTACCGCGGGCAAAGGTGGCGCTGACTGAAAAAATTGCAGAGATAATTGACGCGGCCGACTAATCGTATTCACCGTCAACGAATGCAATTTCGCCAAACTTGTTGTAGTCGTCTCTGATGACATCATTTTGGTGCTCGTCTGCGTATAATTGGCCTACATATCCGACTTTTCTGCCGTTTTCAACATATGCCTTATTGACATTTTTCACAATAGGTCTGTCAACATTCTCCATTCTATCAAGCATTTTGTCTGTGATAATTTCATCTTCATCAACGTTAACAATGTTGTTAATTACATAAACATCCTGGCGCAGACCACTGCATCCGCCGGCTTTGTTGCATTTTCTGCGGCCGTTAGTTTGAACTACTTGCTCTCTATTTCCTGAAATTATTTTATCTTCAAGTTTTGATTTACATCCACCAATACATGAAATGCGGTTGTATTCGCTCTCTTCTCCTATTTTGATATTACTTTCATCTTTATCTACTTTTTTGTCCTTTGGCACAAGAACAGCAGATGCACCGCGTTTAGATTTCTTTGTTGATTTATTGCTGATATTATTAACTTTCACCTTCTTTTTTGTGGTTTTGGATATAATTTTTGATTTGTTTTCTGATATGTTAACGCTTTTTGATTGACTTATGGCCGCTCCTTTTCCGCATGAGCCACTGCAACAGTTTCCGCTGACAACAATTTCTGGTTTGAAGTCAACATAAATTGTTCTGTCTCCATCACGGATTTGAATTGGCTGAATGTTTGAAACGCCGTTATAACTTCCGCTGGCCGTGACATAAACATCATTTCCAACAACTCTTTTCTTAGCACCAACAACCTCTATTTCACTTGCTGGTTTGACTGCCACGGCTTGCATAACTGGAACTGCTGGTGGCACAACTGCTGCTTTTTGTCCGACATTTATTGCGGCTACAACTTTTGTATTTGGATCACTTAATGTTTTTTCAATATTCTTTGTGTTTTCTTCAAGAACCTTTCCGTTTTGGTCAACAACGATTGTTTTAACGACATTGTCTGATGTAATTGTTGATGGGGTATTTGCTACAACAACTGGACTAACTGCATCAACTCCTGCCTGAGCAATAAGGTTGTCAACATTCAAATCGCTGATTGTGTTGGTTGGTTTTTCTATATTGTTCAACTTAATTACATTTCCAACTTCGTTTGGATTATTATTGTTTTTTGGAACTGGGTCCGGTTTAACTTCATCCACTTTTACTTCTTCAACCTTCGCTTGTTGTTCTGCTTTTTGTTGTGGAGTTTGTATTGACGACTGCGGAATGTGAGTTGGTGCCTTTGGTGGTTCTTCAACTGCGTTAGCATCTGATTTGAAGAATGACGGCACGATAAGTATAAGCACAAGGAAGGCAAGAGCTCCGCCTGCTATCATCTTTTTCTTCTTATCATCCAGCTCAATTTTCATTGTAAAGCAAGTGCATTTTAGTGTTTTTTTACATAAAGTCAAATTGATATTTCATATTGTTGTTGCGCGCCCGCGGCCGCCCCCTCGCCGTTTGTCATCTCCTCGCGTTGCTCCTCGGACAAACGCGCTCCGCCCGCGCAACAAAAACATAACCCATACCCCCACATCAGAAAACAATTCTGATACCACCAGTCAAGACAGTTCCGTGGTTGCCGAGAGTCTTTGCAAGAATATTTGTGCCCGGCAGGTAAATTCCTGACTTTGCAATGTTCCTCGTGTGGAAGACATATCCAGTATATTCAATATATGGGTTGACGCGCAGGTATTTCAAGCTTATCATCTTATAGTCCGAGCCGATTGACCAGACATCCATTTTGTTGCCACCGAGGTTGCTTCTCATGTAGGTTGCGCTTATTCTGATAGGTCCATATGTTGCGCCAATACCGACAGAGTGATAATCAGATTTTCCGCCACCGTAAGCCAATTTTGCACTGTTAAAGCCAATTTGTCGCGCGTAAGGCATCAAACTCCTGCCCCAGTTACCGTAAGAATATGCAATGCTGTAATTCTTGTAGACAAGCTGGCCGCCGACTGACCATGCGCGCAGATTGTGCCGTTTGTAGTAGTCATTTCCGCTCACGACAACACTGCTGGCGAGCCCTCCATTGTTTGCAATGTAGGAGATTTTTTGCGCTTCACCAAGTTCGTATGCGGCTGAAAATGCTATACCAAGCCCATTCTCATCAAACTGTTTGCGATAGTCTATTGCAAAGCTCATGTAGTTCTCTACAAATCCACCTTTGACATTGTTGAATGTTTTTGTGTTGCCGTTGATTATCCTTGTGGCGTATCCGGTGTCTGCGGTGGTAGGTGAGTAACTGATACCAATTTTGAAACCTTTAATTCTTTTGGAGTATAAGGAGATTTTGTTGCTATATGCGCCTTGTGTTGGATATGGCTGGGCGGATGATCCGTAAAGTAGATTGTCTGCCGCAACTGTGCCATTAAACATTGCAGGAGTGATTTGGCGGCCAACGGAGAACCTCTGTGTTGTGAAACCTGCCTCGTTTGGCAGTGTAGGATACAGCATATACACTGGCGACAGGGCGTTCAAAAGTGCGGCTGTCTGTCCGTCCAGTCCTGCAACATTGAATACAGGCAGTTTGACATATCGCCACCATGTTCCGTATATTCCGCCATTTCCGCTGGCTATTTTCTCGGCATCAACACGCATTTTGGCTGCGGAGCTCTTCGTGGCTCCAAGTTCAAGCCGTAAATATTGTGTGTCAATGTAAATATATTCCTGTGGAGCGAGACGTGGATCGGTGTTTTTTGATGCCTTGTAGAGCGGTTGCGACAGTTTTGCACCGACTTTCATTATGACCGGATCTTGTCCTTCAAGATATGTTCCTTTGGCTTTTTTTCTGACAAATTCTGGGTTGAAATCAATGCGCCCGAGCATGTTGATGAAGCTGCGCTCGCTGTTGTATGTTGCGCTGTTTTCAATCATTGCAGGAGAGTAGGGCAGGCCGTTTGGCAGGATGTCTCGTCTGTATATTTTTTGTTGGTCGGCGAAGAAATATTGGAAATCAGCAAGTCCACCAATTTTTAACTTTATGGTATTCTCAGCACTGTTTCCGGTTGGCTCCTTTTCCACAGTTCCAGGCTCCTTTGAACTTTTGGCATTTGCCTCTTCCTCTTGCTTTTGTTTTTCACTTAAACCATTGACGAATTTGTCAGCTGAAAAGCTGTATGATAATTCTGCCTTTGCGTTGTCTGTTTTAGCTACCGCACTACATGCCAGCATGCACGCAGAGTATTTCAGAATATTTCTCCAAAACTTTACCATAAAACTACTTTTTTCTTTTATCCATTTTCTCCTTGATAGCATTATAATAATATCCATGTGGGTTTTCGCTAAATACTGGACCAAAAGCCACTTGATCCTTTGTCAAATATGCTAAAACTCTTGTCCTGTGTGTCACTTGGTTATCATCACGTTTGTGTCCATTATATTCCATTACATCACCTTTTTCTGCCATCATTGCATCTATCTGGGTTATGTCATCCTCGTTGCCGGCGATATATTTACTATTCATTGCATAAAGCCCGTACGTGTCAACAAATATATCATTTTTGTCAGCAATGTCATACATCGGATGGATGTTGTTTGTGAAGCCATTGTCTGCCAGCTTTATTTCCATCTTGCTGTTGTCATCAGGAAAAGGCGGCATACCTTTTGGCCGCGGAACAAGTTTTTCTTCTTTGACTTTCGCAACTTCATTAGCTGGCTGCTGATTTTCACTATTTTCTGCTGTTAGTTGTTGTCTTATCTCTCCGTTTTCTGTTTTATTTTCTACTGGTTGTTGTGATGTAGATTGTTGTTGTGGTTGTAGCGTTTCATCAGCAAGAACAACATGCTGATGCAAAAAAAAAGTGCAAGAAATCACCATTATCAATAATGCATTTACTGACTTTCTGTCAACCATCTGTTTGAGAATTTATTCAAAATTTTTATTTTCAACTTCAATTTTTTTGTGTTGCGCTGCCCGAGGCCACGCTCTCGCCGTTTGTATTTCGCTCCGTACTTCGTTTGTCGCACAAACGCGCTCCGCTCCGCGCAACGAAAATTAGCGTTTTTCATATATTAATTCAAAAACTTGACAATTATAATTTGTAATCAATTTAAAACATGAACGCGGGTGTAGCTCAGTGGTAGAGTACTTCCTTGCCAAGGAAGCTGTCGTGGGTTCAAATCCCATCACCCGCTCGGTTCGCTCATCAAAAAGTCTACAAACAAAAAAGTTGATTGTTTTTTTTTTTTTTTGTTATCCTGAACTGTTTTATAGTTATCATTATGAATATGAATGATTATTTAAAAACTTTATGTAATAAAAAGATACTTCAATCATTAGCTGATAAATTGATTACTAACTCAGATATACAAAGAGCTTTTTTTAAAGAAGAGATTGGAGATGGTGTATATGATGGAAGGATAACAAAAGATAATTTAAAACAAGACGTTTTTACAAAAAAAATGATTAATGATTTTGTCGATAAAATAGCCGATTGTGTTAAAAAGGTACTAGATTATGAAGACAAAATAAAAATACTAACAAATAAGAATAACAAATTGCAAATTAACTTGAGTAATCAAATTAACAAATATAAAACAGATATGTCAACGTTCGCAAATGAGATAGAAGACAAGGAAAAAGAGATACAAAAATTAAAAAAAGAAAATGAAGAATTAAAAACAATAATATCCAAAGAACAACAGGAGCGCAAAGATATAGCTAATAAATATCGTGAAATACTGAGTATAACAAAACAAAATAATAAGCCTGTTGGGGTTAACAACCCGCAATTTAAAAACAATCAAATCAGCATCACCAATAAACAACAGGAAGGAATTGTGAAGGTAATAAATGGATTATCAAAAGAAATAGAATATAAATCACAGCTTTTTAATAAAAACTTGCCTCCGATAAATAGAGAGGAATTATTATCAAAGAATATAAAATATAAACCACGGTTTCGCAATCAGAGACATCAAAATAACTTGCCTATGAAAAACTTGTCAAAAAAAACCAAAAACAAGAATAGTAAAATTAACAACAATGACAATTATATCTACATTGAAGAAAATCCATATCGCAACTAATATTGACAATTAAAATCAGCTCACAATTTCTCCTCTGATGAGTAATATTTACAGGACGCACACATGCGGTGATTTGTCAAATGGGAATATCGGCGAGAGTGTAAAATTGAGTGGTTGGGTTGACACAAAGCGTGATCACGGCGGAGTTTTGTTTATTGATTTGAGAGATAATTACGGGAAAATCCAGATTGTTGCAGATGAGGAGCGATGCAAAATCAGCAACCTTGATGAGCTGGCAAAAGTGCATAATGAAAGTGTGATTTGCGTAGACGGAAAAGTTGTTGAACGCAGTGATGAGACAAAAAATCCGAAGATAAAAAACGGTGACATTGAAGTTCTGATTAGCAAGTTTGAAATTCTGTCAAACGCAGAAGTTTTGCCATTCCAAGTCAATGAAGAAGATGGCACAAACGAGGAAGTAAGGTTGAAATATCGCTTTTTGGAATTGCGCAAAGAGAAGCTTCATAACACAATTATTTTCCGCGCCAAAGTATTTGCATATATCCGCCAGCGCATGGCCGAAGCAGGATTTTATGAATATCAAACGCCAATATTGACGGCCTCTTCACCAGAGGGTGCGCGCGACTTTTTGGTGCCAAGTCGTCTTCACAAAGGCCAGTTTTATGCTCTTCCACAGGCGCCGCAACAGTTCAAGCAGCTCTTGATGATTGCAGGGTTTGATAAATATTTCCAAATTGCACCGTGTTTTAGGGATGAAGACCCTCGCGCAGACCGCTCACCGGGCGAGTTCTACCAGCTTGACATGGAGATGTCTTTTGTGGAGCAAGAGGATATTTTCAAGACAATGGAGCCAGTTGCCAAGGACATTTTCAACAAATTCAAGGGTGAAAATGACACAATTTGCAGCGAAATTCGCAGGATAAAATTTGCAGACGCAATGCTAAAATACGGCAGCGACAAGCCAGATTTGAGAATTCCTATTGAAAATGTTGACGCCACAGATGCGTTTGTTGGAAGTGATTTCAAGGCCTTTGCTGGAGCTATTGAAAAAGGTTGTGTTGTGCGCGGAACACCAGTAAATAATATAGGTCAACAGTCGCGTAGCTTTTACGATGGCATGGTTGAATTTGCGATAAAACAGGGCGCAAAAGGTTTGGGCTACATCATTTTTGAAAACGGCGAAGCCAAGGGACCGGTTGCAAAGTTTTTGTCGGCAGACAGATTGGAGAAAATCAAGAAATTCTTCAATAATGACGGCAAAAATGGAGAGATAAATGCAATATTTTTCTCCTGCGACAAAGAACAAAACGCAAACAAATTTGCAGGTTTAGCTCGTAAAGAACTGGGCTCGCGCCTGAATTTGATTGACAAAAATAGATACGAACTGTGCTGGATTGTTGACTTCCCATTTTACGAATGGAATGAAGATGAGAAAAAAATTGACTTCTCGCACAACCCATTTTCCAAGCCAAAATGCGATGTTGAAACGCTCAAAAAGGCAAGCAAAGACGAGTTGTTAAGCATTGAGGCAAACCAATACGACCTTGTCTGCAATGGCTATGAGCTCGCCAGCGGAGCCATCAGGAACTCCAATATTGACATGATGTATGAGGCGTTCAAGATTGCGGGCTACTCAAAAGAGGACGTTGATAGCAAATTCGGTGGCATGCGAAAAGCATTCAACTACGGCGCACCACCACACGGCGGAATGGCAATTGGCATTGAACGACTGATAATGTTGCTGTTGAAAACCGACAACATCCGCGATGTCATTGCATTCCCACTTAACGGACGAGCCGAGGACTTACTGATGAATGCACCAAGTGATGTCAGCGCGCAACAGTTGAAGGATTTGGGGATTAAAGTAGTTGAAGATTGAAATTTTTATGAGAAAAATAAAACTCATTTTGTTCTTTCTGTTCTGTTTTCAAGTGCACCTTGCAAATGCAGAAGAGATTACACAAAACTGGCAGAATTTTCTAACAAGTCAACAAAATCAATCAAAATTTGAGTTTTTTGACAGCAAATCGTTTTTTTATCCAATGATACATGGTGGCTTTGGTTTGGACTTTGGTGCCAACAAAAATAAAATTATGCATCTTGGTTTAGGTGGTGATTTAGGTTTTTTCGCTGGCAACAACAATTACATGCCTTTCGTTGGATTGATGTATAATTTTGCACGTGTGGCACATTATGCAGAAAAATCATGCCATTACAATTCAAGAGGAAGATACAAATGCTCATATTCCAAAAGAGAAGGTTCCAGTGTTTCATATCACAACATCAGAATTAGAACCGGTTTGTTAATTCCACTTCTGGCAAAATACGTAATGTTGCAACCGTTCGCGTCGGCTGGTTTGTATATTCCATTTAAAAGCTCGCATTTGGATACAAAATATAATATAAGAACAAAACTGTCTACTGCATATGCCTTTGATGTTGGTGTTAATATTGTGGCGACATTTATGTCATTTGGAATTTATTACAGGCATTATATTAATATGTATAATGCTGCAAAAGCCAAAAAAAGTAGCTATGGTGTTTTTGGTATTAACGCCAGCTTTGTGTTCCATACGTTTTGGTAGAAAATACGCCGTTAGATTTTTGTTG
>JAFSXL010000048.1 GCA_017444125.1 Rickettsiales bacterium
ACATGCGTGATCCAATAACAAACGAGGAGAGAGGCATACCGAAGAAAACAATTACATTAATTGATACAAACAATTTTCTTGAATTGTATAATAATTTTAATGGTGTCAAAACTCCTTTACGTAGTAATTTTAGTAGTCTCAATATCGGAATGGATGGCGTAAGCTACTACACTCAATTATATCAAAAATTATTTGATTTCGCACTAAAAAAAATGTGTGAAGATTGTATAAGTGGTAAGAAACTTAAACTCCCAGAATTCACAATTCCATTAGGCGCAGCATGGGGAACAGAATTGGCTAATTATATCTTTGAAGCTCTGAACGGAGTACTTGGTAAAGTATATAACAGACCTTTTAATAAAAGAAAATTATGCTACAAGGATTTGATAAAAATAAATTTTATTGATTCAAGAGACAAATACAGTAATAGTGTAAAACTATTAGAATATTTGGCACTGAAACAAAAAAACCCTGAAAAGACCAAAAACCTATATGAAAGTCAATTTGACATATATGATTATAAACAAAAACAACATCTTTTTGCAGATAATAGCAGAGAACAATATGTAATTATGGCAGGGGACCACTGTGCTTTCCTTGGCAACGAAGCATTGTATAATGGTTTAATTGGCGGTACAAGGTGTACTGTAGTTTTCAACAATCAAGGTACTACAGTTTTCAACAATCAAGGTAATTACAATAATTCATCAATGGAAGGATTTAATATGAAAACAGATTTCCATAAGTTTTATGGTCAGTGTTATGGTGATGATACTGGTATAAAAGGTATTAAATGTGGATTTAACACAAATAATGGCGCATGGGTTTCTAATCCGAATCATCTAAACATGCCAACAGAGTACATTTTGTATATGAATTATCACGACAAAATGGTAGGAATTGATGAAAAACAAGGTACATCAATAGAAATTAACAATAGACCGGTTAGTAATAACATAAAAACTGTAAAAAAGAATCGCGTAATAATCAGATAGTTGAAAATAAAAATATTGAACTCGTAATTCGTTCATGTCCTTAAAATGTGGAATTGTTGGCCTGCCAAATGTTGGCAAGTCAACTTTGTTTAATGCAATAACGAACACAGCAAATGCGCAGGCAGCGAATTATCCTTTTTGCACGATTGAGCCAAATGTCGGCAAGGTTGAAGTGCCTGATGCCCGCTTGGAGCGCCTTGGCAAGCTGGTGAATACGCAGAAATTGGTTTATAATCAACTGGAAATTGTTGACATTGCTGGGCTTGTTGCAGGTGCAAGCAAAGGTGAAGGACTTGGCAATCAGTTTCTTGCAAATATCCGCGAGTGTGATGTGATTATCAATGTCGTCCGCTGTTTTGATGATGAGAATATAGTGCATGTAAGTGGCTCAACCGATCCAGTCAGGGATTTGGAAACCATTGAGACAGAGCTCCAACTGGCTGATATTGCGACACTGGAAAAAGTCATCGCCAACAATGAAAAGAAGGCCAAAGGGCGCAATGAAGAGGCTATGTTGCAACTGGAAGTGGCTAAAAAACTGAAATCATTCATTGAAAATGGCAGAATGGTGATTGACTGTGAGTTAGCAGATGAGAAAGAACAAAAAGTGGCCAAGCAATTCTGTCTTTTGACGGCCAAAAAAGCCATTTATGTCGCAAATGTCAAGGAGGATGGACTGGGTGGAAATATCTATACAGAGGCCTTGACCAACTTCCTTGCTGAAAGAAATACCAACAACGACAAAAAACCAATCATCATTTGTGCGGCTATTGAAGCAGAGATTTCAACCTTCTCAAAGGAAGAAAAATTGGAATATTTGCAGACCATTAACTGCGCAGAGAGCGGACTTGATAAGGTTGTTCGTGCAGGATACGAAGCGCTCGGATTGATTACATTTTTCACAGTCGGACCAAAAGAAACACGTGCATGGCAGGTCAGAAGAGGCGCAACGGCTCCCGAAGCGGCCGGAGAAATTCACACTGACTTTCAGCGTGGTTTCATCAAAGCAGAAACGATCGCGTATGAGGACTATATCAAATACGAGAATGAGGAAAAAATCAAGGAGGCCGGTAAGTTACGGACAGAGGGCAAGGATTACATCGTCAAGGATGGGGATATTTTCAATTTCAAGTTTAATGTTTAACCAATTCCCAAACTTGGCTGTTCTTTCTGTAATTTTGAATTATTAAAGCTTTTTAATTGTCCCGGACTAATTTGATTGTTAGCATTATCTGCTATTCCCTTAATATTCATAGTTTTGTCAGCTTTTTTATCTGTTAGTTTATCCAATTGGCCTGATTTTTTCAAATCTTTGTAATCTTTGTCGATTTTCTCGTTCGTCTTTTTGATATTTTCTTTGAAATCATTGTATTTTTTTGTCGCCGCCCTACTCTCTTGTTGCAACTTAAATATTAAATCATAAGTTGCTAAACCTTTCTTTCTGTCTTCTTGCAATTGTTTCAAATTTTCAAGTGTTTTTTGTGTCAATTCCTGTTCTTCACTAAACATTTTTTGTATGTATTCGGCTATTCTTTGCTCGTAATCACGATCGGCCTCTGTTTGTGCCATTTGAATTTTTTCTTGCTGATTTTGTAAAATCGCTCTGCTTAAATTGTCTTTATTTTGCATCTCTTCGTGTGCAAATTGTTCTTCAAATTGTTCTCTTTTTTGCTCCAATTCAAGCTGATTTGAGAGATGTGCTTTGTTAAATCCAAGAAATGCCTTTTGCAATAGCATAACATTATTCATCATTGGTTGTTTTTTTTTTGCTTCAAGTACTTTTTCTGGGTCTATTTTTTTATCTTTTTCTTCATTCTTTTTTGCACCATCTTTCTCCTTTTCTTCGTTTTTTTTGTTATTTTTTACAAGCTTATCAATGGCAGAAGACATGACTTATTTTACAATAAATGTATTGTCTTTCAAGCAAAATATAATTTTGATGTTGTGCGGCCCGAGGCCACGCCCTCGCGGTTTGTATTTTGCTCCTCGCGTTGCTCCTCGCACAAACGCGCTCCGCGCCCGCACAACTAAAATCTCAACCCCTTCTCATCAATCTCCCTCAAAAAAATTTTCGGATTTACCACAACATCATCCCAAAATGCAAGATTTGGATAAACCTCAATACCGTCCGCAACAATTTTTGCAATCTCCATTTCGTCTGGAATTTTGATTTTTCTCTCCTTAATTTGCTGGACGATTTCATGAACTTTGAACAAACCATCCAGTTGTATTTCTGTATTTAGTAATACTGTTGGCAGAATTGTTTGGAGATTTTCTGCAAATTTCAACTCTGGAAAAGTGGATAATTTTGTGGCTTTGTCAATGGCAAATTTTTCCATTTGTAGAATTTTTATTGCCTCATTTATGGAAGAAAATTTTGACAAAAAATCAGCTTTTTCTTGCAAGCCAACCAGCTTCAACAGTGCACAAACTGCCTGCAAGATTGATACATCGTCTTCCTTTTTTATATCCAACATTGCGTGCTTATTTCCAATTGAAATTGTAAAATTTGCGTCATTGCCTAAGCTATTTTGAAGTTCAGATTTGTCACCAAAAATTCCACTTATAGAATTATTTATTTCATCAGCATTTTGTAAAAATGATTTGTTGTTTTTGAAAAAAGATGTTTCTGCATACAGCAATACTATTTGTAGAATGTTTTCTTGAAAATGATATGAAAAAGTAAAATAATTTCTCAGCGCCGTATTGAAATAAAAATCTGGTGAAATGTCATTTTTTTCATCAAAATTTTCCAGATTTAGCTGCGTGTGAATAAAAACATCGCACTGTTTTAGCCGCACTAAATCTGGTTCTGCGATGCCCTCTTTGACGCCTTTTTTGTAGAGCTCGCCGCAGATTTCAAATGTCTCAAAAGTTGCGTTCACGTTCAGCCAGCGCAGCAGTTTTGCAATCTTACCAAACACCACGAAGCCGCTTTCGTAGCCGTATGCAATGCCAATTTTGAGTGCTGGAATTGTGTTTTTTGTCGCGTTCACTTCCATCAATTTATATTATTTTCTTCAAGAAATTTCCTGTGCGCGGCCTCTTCGTCAGCGGTCAAAACATAACACAGGCGCGGCGCCAATGCGGCCCGCTTTTTGATGCCAACAAAATCCAGCTCGTCATCTTCCAGCGCGCTGAGGTTGCTGTCCTCCATCAATTTCAGAAAGACATCGGCAAGAATTTTTGAATCCAGCAGCGCCCCGTGCCCATCTTTTTTACGCTCTTCCAGTGAAATGCCAAAGCGCTCGCAGAGCACATCCAGTGATGCCTTTTGGCCAGGAAATTTCCGTCGCGCAACATCCAAAGTGTCAATCACCTCAAATTTTTGCAGCCCATCAAGGCCAATATTTTTCAACTCATGGTTAAGGAATTTCAAGTCAAAGCTTGCATTGTGGGCTACCAAAATCACCTTGTCGGCGCCTGCCGTGTCGTTCAAAAATGCCAAAAAATCGTTGACAATGCCCTTGAAAACTGGCTTGTCTACAAGCATGTCATCGGTGATGTGAGTGATGTCAATGGTGTCATCCGACAGCTTGCATTCTGGGTTTACGAGCTGGTGATAGGTGCGTCCAGTGATTTGCTTGTCAAGCATTTCAACGCAACCAATTTCAATCACGCGGTCACCATTTAGTGGGTCAAGACCAGTGGTTTCGGTGTCAAAAATTACGTATCTAATCATCAACTATCTGTAAGTTCTGCGCATTGTTTTTGCGTATTTCTGCGACATCATGGCTGTTTGGATAGCCACAATAGTGTCCGTGATGACATTGACCACAATCAACAAACTGGTTCCGCTGATTACAAACGAGCGCCCCTGCTGCGGTGAAATGAGCTCTGGCAGCGTGCAAATGACGGACAAATAAATCGCGCCAATCAGCGACAAACGGTTCATGATGCTACGGAAAAGCTGTGCTGTTTGCTCCCCTGGACGCGTGCCCGGAATGAAGATATTGCTCTTGCGTAGCTGCTCGGAGACCTCTTTGGCATCAAAAACGACATTGTTGTAGAAGAACGAAAAGAACACGATGAGGAAAATTTCTATTATAATATATGTCGGCGTGCCGTGCATGAAGTTGCGCAAAATGAACTGTATGATTGGGTTGGTTGAGTCCTTTGCGATGTTTGCGAGTGTGCCCGGGAGCAAGATGACGGCGCTGGCAAAAATTGGTGGAATAACGTTTGCCGGGTTGACTTTGAGTGGCAGGAAGTTCTGCATTGGCTGGCGATTTTGTTTCATGTATTGCTGGACTTGTTGTGGGTATTGGATGTAAATCAAACGGTTAGATTTCTCCACTTTGACGACTATAAACAGCGTTGCGATAAAGATTGCGAAGACAACAAATACGAAGATTGGACTAACGGAGCCGTTCTTTGCAAGGGTCAGCAGGTTGCCGATGTCTCGTGGGCTTTCAGCAACAATACCTGTAAAAATTATCAACGAGCCGCCGTTTCCGACACCCTTTGCGGTTATGCGATTGCCGAGCCACACAAGGATAAATGTTCCACAGAGCATTGTGACCGCACATGTGATTTTGAACTCCATGTTGGTCGCATCACTAACACCTGCCATCGATAGGAGTGATGCAATACCAAGTGCCTGACCAAAGCCAATTAAGATTGTAAGATATTTTGTGTATTGGTTGAACTTTTCATATACGGCCTCGCCACCCTCTTTTTTCATCTCCTTCAATTTAGGGGTTGTTGCCACTACCAACTGAACGATAATTGACGCTGTAATATATGGCATAATACCAAGTGCAAAGACAGAACAACGGCCGATTGCACCACCTGAGAATATGTTGAAAACACCGAAAATTCCCTTGCTTGTCATGTCTGCGAAGGCGGCCAGCTTGTTAACGTCCACAACTGGAACTGGAACAAACGAACCAAAGCGGTAAAAAATCAATACACCAAGTGTGAAAAGTATCTTCTTCTTCAATCCATTATCCTTATTAATAGTCATCGGAGAGGCAATTAAAACATGGATTTTTATTTGCAAGGATTAATAAAGAAGATTTGTTGCGCGGCGCGGAGCGCATTTGGCCGCCGAGCACAGCGAGGAGGAGCGTAGCGGTGCCAAATGGCGAGGGCGTGGCCTCGGGCAGCGCAACATAAAAAATCGGCCTTACCTTTTCAGATAAGACCGACCTGTTTAATAAGCTATTTTTAGAAACTTTTTCCAAAAATAATATCACTTTAAATCTTCCATGACATAAGTGATATTGCATCCATGTTTCAAATTTGTTCCAGAGTGATAAATCGCTTTGTCAACTTGGTCTGCCATTTGGTCATAGCAGTTTGCCAAATGTTCGTCTTTTGTTGTGTCTGCTCTGTGAGCGTTTCCACCTTTCATAGCAAGAATACGACCTGTGCCCGGACGGCCATCGTCAAGTTTAGCATCAAGTTCGGAGGCCATTTTTGCAGGTAATGCACTTTCATTTGGCATAAGCACATCTTTCTTAACAATAGGGTTTCTCAACAATGACAAAGTGTTGTGATGATTTAACGAACTCATATATTTACTGTTCTGAAACTCGTGAGGCAATGAGCCGTTTTTGTAAGTATTGCTTCCGCAAAAGATATAGCCACTAAAATTTTTGTATCCACCATGTTCTGCCCATTTTTCTGTGTGCCAACCCATTGGTTGGATATAAACATTTGGGTCATATGATGATTTTACAAAATAACCTACATTTTGTCCAAAACCACCGTCGGTATTCCCAGCAATAAATAAAGTTCTACCGCTACTATCCCACAAATAAGCTGGCTCCATGTTGAAATTTTTTATCTGCGCTGGATATGCATAAGTTTCAGACAAACCGGCATAATACAGATGCCCCATTGCCGCTTGAACCGTACATCTCCAAAGGTCGCCACGCATTGTTTTGTCGTGTGATGTTTTACCGCAAAAATGCGTAGGACAAAGAGCCAAATTAGTTCTTTTTTCTTTAACTTGAGTAAATTGAGAATACTTGGCGCACATGTCATGTCCCATGTTCCCCGGCACCACCCTATATGTATCATAAAACTGATGAAATGCTTTCTCATAGTAATCAAACTCAAATATGATACGTTGTATTTTAGCACGGTCAACAATTTGACGACCAACAAGAAGTGAACCAACCAGTAATGATAAGATTAATAAAACAATAGATAATTCTATTAAAGTAAAAGATTTTTTAAAAAGAGATGACGAAGAACTCAAACTACTCTCTCTCTCTCTCTCTCGCTGCGCGAGTTAAATTGTGAAATTTTCATAAAAAAAACAAGTTTTAACGGATACAATATAGTTATAAAAAGTTATTTGTCAAGATGGATGTTGCGCGGCGCAGAGCGAGTTTTTACTCCGAGCGGAGCCCGAGCGGAACGAGTGCGGTGGAGCGAGGAGGTTAAAAACCGCGAGGGCGTGGCCTCGGGCGGCGCAACTCAGATTGGTATATGTTACCATTTATGCTTTTTTGCATTATGACTAATAAATTACGCAAGTGCAACCGTCTTCTTTTTGGCGTGTATTCAGTTGACCATAATGACAACTGCCTGTTTGGATGTTTTTCAGTTGCGTTGCTTGCTTTATATATTGCGTTGATAATTCCGGAAAACCGCCTTCTCCTTCCATAACGCGATATTGATTATTTTGAAATTTGTGCTCTTGTGGAACATAAATATTATTCTTACCTTTTGCTAACAGATGAATATGTCGTGTAAAAATTGCGGGAAGTGGCTGATGTTTCTTTGTATACATTTCATCATCTAGGCAATATGATACATGTGGTTTGCCGTCATGTCCAACAACAATGGATGTGGCATTGTCGTCATCTGGGGTTATATCAATTTCAACTATGTTGTTTTTATACCAATTTTTGTTTCCTTCTATTGATTTCTTAACTTCTGTTATTAGATCTTTGCCATTGTAATCCTTCCTTCCTCCCCAGCATGTTGTGGAAGCGATTTTTGCGTGTTCACAATTAGGACACAATTCGTTTAAAGCTTTTAGCGCATTTACTTTCTCATCTATAAAACCGCAACTGATAAGAGGATTTCTGTTGCTTGCATGAGAAATATCAAAGATGTTAATTTTTTTAATGTTATTTAAATCTATACCGAGCGCTTTTGCTTGTTCAGTGATAATGTTGTATATCTCTTCATACTTATACTCTCCATGGAGGTCATCGTTAGTGCAGTATTTCCCTTCGTC
Source organism: Rickettsiales bacterium (assembly GCA_017444125.1). GTDB lineage: Bacteria > Pseudomonadota > Alphaproteobacteria > Rickettsiales > Deianiraeaceae > UBA4311. Next base: position 8,194 of record JAFSXL010000048.1, read on the forward strand.
TATCAATTCTATCTTTCCATAATTATCTTTCTTGTATTCATCTTTGCATCCACGAATTAAAATGCATTTATTCCTTGGATCTTCAAAGTATAGTTGTGAGAATGGGTTCGGAAGTTGTTGACCTTCTTTATGTTCACTATCACTATAAGATTGAACTAATTCATTATATTTCACCATGTGAGTCCACGCCTCTGGGTCTATAACAACAGTTAGTTCTTCGTTGGGAGTTAAAGCAATATTATTGTTTATCATAGCTAAAAGTATATAATTATGATATTCCATTCCTCAATAATTGCAACTATTGCTTGAAAATAAAATTCCTGTCCTATTTATTTAGTTGTAGCAATATGAAAAATGATATTAAACTTTCTAAAATTTCAAATTGGATGACAATTGCTTATGAAAGAATGAGCGAGGTTGACAGTGTTATTGTGCAAATTGCTGTGCCTGTTGGTAGTCAGAATGAATTACGTGAGGAAGGTGGGATTTCTCACTTTTTGGAGCATATGGCTTTTAAAGGAACAAATAAGCGAACATACAAACAACTCGCCGAAGAAGTCGATAACGTTGGTGGAATTACAAATGCTTTCACTTCAAAAGATTGTACTCAATATTATATCAAAGTGCTGAAAAAAGATGTGGAAATGGTATTTGATATTTTGTCAGATATGTTATTTAATTCTTCATACCCGCAAGAGGAAATTGAAAAAGAGAGGGGTGTAATTTTACAAGAAAAAGCAATGTATGAAGACGACCCTTCCAGTGTAAATGAAGATTTATTTTATCTAAAAGCATACGGCGATACAGCATTTGGGCGTTCTATAATTGGAACAACTGAAAATATCAAACGTTTCAACCGTGATGATTTTATAAATTATCGTTTAAAAAACTACAAAACAGAAGAAATGGTTATTGGTGTTTGCGGTAATGTGGAAGAGGATAAAATCAAGGACTTGGCCGAGAAATACTTTGGCAAGCACTCAATCAAGAATAAGGACTACACGCCAGAAAGCGTGGTCTATACAGGTGGCAAGGAGGTGAAATTTAAAAGCGATTTGGAACAAATTAAATTTACTCTTGGATATAATGGTATAATAAGTAGTTTTAAAGATATATCCGAAGCGGATTTGAAAAAACTTTATGCAATGAGAATTGGAGCTAAAATTTTGGGTGCAGGTATGTCGTCTCGTTTGTTCCAAGAAATTCGTGAGAAAAGGGGGTTGGTTTACTATGTTCATACGTTTACAGAAATTACACCTCAAACGTCATTGTTTGGAGTGAATGCTGGTTTTTCACCGGATAAAATTCACGAATTTGTGCCAGCATTAAAAGATGAAATAATGACAATTACCAAGCAAATAAGTGATAATGAAATGAGTAAAGCAATCAATCAATTTGAGGCACGTATAGAGATGAAAAGAGAACAACCATCTTACAGGGTTGGCTCTAATATTGGTGATTTATTGCTTTGCGGTAGAATATTAGGCGATGACTATTTGATAAATAATATCATTAAAAAAATCACAAAACAAGAAGTGATGGATGTCATGATGGAAGTGCTTTCTGGCGAGCCAACATTGGCTGTCTATGGTGATGTCAAAAAAGACAACGAAGATACACTGATGAAGGGATTTTGATGTGTATTACGCCAGCGCGGAGCGCATTTGGCCGACGAGGAACGAGGTGCAGCCAAATGGCGAGGGCGTGGCCTCGGGCGGCGTAAGGAAAATTTTATTTCCATCCCTTGCAAGCAAACAAAAATCTGATATAATCTCAAAGAATAACATAGAATATGAGTGAAAAAACAACAATTAACGATGAGACAAAAAGCGAAGACAGAAACAGAATGCATAGAGAGAATATAGCAAAAAATAACAATAAATATGAAAGGTTTTTTGATAGGATTTTGAGTGATGAAGATATCAAAGAAGTATTTCTAACAATCTCCAATGCAAGAACAAATTTCTATAAAAAGATATATTCAATGTGTATTACACAGCTTGAAAAATGGCCAACATTGCCATGGCTTACAACCACAGTAAAAAGAAGGACAATGATTGACATGATTAAACAAGAATTGAAAACGATTGAAAACAAAAGATTTAACTTTGAGAAATATGAGAGTGTTATAAGGTTAATTTTAGGATTAAAAGAAGAGCAGAATTTTAACGAACAAATAATTACAAACATGTATGTTGCAAAATTGCAAAACATCATCATGATACTTGAAGAAGCAGACGCGGATACAAGCTTGAAGAATTCAACAAAAAGCACATCAGC
>JAFSXL010000049.1 GCA_017444125.1 Rickettsiales bacterium
GCGAGGAGATGACAAACCGCGAGGGCGTGGCCGCGGGCGGCGCAACACCAAATTTTAAAACCTTATTCACCAAACCCGTTCTTCATCTTCTCTCCAAAGGCCTTAATGTCTTCCACTGTTTTTAGCCCAACTGTCTTGACATCCGGGTTGATGCGCTTTATCAGCTTCGTCAGTGTATCACCGCCAAGCTCAACAAATAGGTTGATACCATAACTGTTAATTGCCATGGTGATATCATCAGTCCAATTGACTTGCGCTGTAATCTGGTTTAACAAGTTTTCTCTGATGGTATCTGGATTGGTTTCCATAATGGACGACGCATTTTGCAGAACAGGCCACTTTGGTTCGGTCAGTTTAAGCTCTTGCAGTGGCTTTTGCATCATTTTTTTTGCACCATACATCAACGGCGAGTGGAATGCCCCGCTAACTGGCAGCAACATTATCTTTTTGCATTTGCCTTCCATCCTCTCCTGAAATGTGTAGATGTCATCTTTGTAGCCACTTACTACAATCTGCCCAGGACAATTATTATTTGCAATGACAAGACATTTTATCAACTGGCTATTCAACGCGCGTTCTATTGTCTCCTTGTCGCTACCAAGCACAGCAGCCATAGCGGTGTCGTCCTTGACGCATTGTGTCATTGCCTTGCCGCGCAAATGCAGTATCTTAGCACAATCCTCAACATCAATCGCATCAGCAATGCATAGCGCAGAATATTCTCCCAACGAGTGTCCTGCAACTGCCTTTACATTTAATTTGTCAAGCTTTGAACCATATTCCTCCTGCAATGCTTTCCATGTTGCCACGGACGTTGCCATGAGGGCTGGCTGCGTGTTAAAACTTTTCTTCAATTCATCTTTCGAACCTTCAAATATTATCTCCGACAACTTGTATTCCAGTGCATCATCCGTTTTTCTGTATGCCATTCTGGCGCCTGCGTAGGTATCATAAATATCCTTTCCCATGCCTGTATATTGTGCGCCTTGCCCAGGACAGACCAACATCGTTTTTAAAGAGTTATTCATAGTTAAACAACATAAAAAAACAAATATCCAGCTCTTGTCAATCAACTTCTTTTAATTGCAAGTGTTTGATGTCGTGCTTCTCGTTACCACGTAATCATAGTTTTCCACATCATCGTTAGAAGTAAAAATCAACTACGCACATGGCACAACGTTATATCCATCTACCTACCAAACCTCCTATTTCTCTTGCTAAACCATTCCAGCGCCGCAGCAAAGTCCTCCTTTGCAAATTCAGGCCACATTTTGTCGGTAAAATAAAGTTCAGCATAGTTCATTTGCCAGAGGAGAAAGTTGCTCAATCTTTGCTCGCCGCCCGTTCGGATAAGCAAATCAACATCTTTTGCGCCCTTTGTATAGAGACTGTTGTTGATATTCTCCTCATTTATTTCTAACTGCTTCTCTACAACCTTCTTTACTGACAATACTATATCCTGACGCCCACCGTAGCAAATGCACAAATTTACAAGTAGCTTCGGTTGTTCGTTTTTCCACTCTTTTTGGTTTATTTCCAGGGCCTCACTGATTTTATTCGCAATGTCAATCGGCAAGAGCTCAAAATTGCCAAGAACATCGTATTTCAATTCACGCTCTTTGTTTGCTTTGACATTTTCAATAATATCTTCAACCCTAATTTTTATGTATTCAAACAAAAAATCTAGCTCATTCTTGGAACGTTTTAAATTTTCAACAGACAGACAATATAGCGACAAAATTTTCACGTCAGCTTCCTGACACCATTCAACCAAATTTTTGATGTTTTCCAGACCTGTTTTGTGGCCTTCATTATCTTGCAAACCTTTTGCCCTTGCCCATCTTCTGTTGCCGTCAAGAATGATTGCAATGTGTTCTGGCTTGTTTTCCTCCATATTATCTCTTGCGCATTAAGAGTTCAAACTCGTTCAAAATTCGTGCTGCATCAACGGTATTTTCCATCAAATCAAAGCAACAGCACATTAGCTTTTTTCTGACAAACCCCTCTATTTTGTTATCACGATTGTAGTAAATCTTTTTCATTTCATTTTTCATTGGCAGACATTCAATGTTCTTCCTGCATATTTTGTCAACGGTAAAAATCTTCTTGCTTTCATCGCATATTTGATAGCTGTCAATCTCAACAAATTGGTCTTTGCTTTCTTCGGTTTTCATGCCAACCAACTCACTCAACAAGACACCACCAAAACCAATTCCCATGACTGGAATTTTACCTTCAAGCAATGTTTTAAGCTCTGTTTTTATGTCCTCGTTCACAAACTTCGTATCACTCACAGAGTCGGAAATAATCACACCATCAATTGTGAGATATTTTATCCTCTTGGCATGTTCATTCATCGGCACAATGACTATCTTCCAGTAGGTCTGCAATATCTCCTTCAAGCTTTCTGATATGCCGAAATCCATTACAAGAATGTTTTTTTTAGAGTTAAACACATCAAGTTTGTCTATTGTTTTGAGTGTATTTTTTGCCTTGCGATTTAGATAAAAAGGTTTTTTGAATTCAGCTTTTTCAAACACATTTAAATCATTTGTTGTCTTCGGCATTTCATTCAACAATTTTTCAATTTTGTTGTCATCAACGTCAATTTGCCCATTTTCATTAGGAAAATAGAGCACACAGCGCGCATTTTGATATTTAAAAAAATCCTTATTACCATCAAAAGATAAAGACAAAATTTCTGGCCTAAAATTTGTAATCATTGTTATGTATCTGCCATGTTTTTCTTCATCCCAATCATCAGGTATGCACGATGATAAGATTGCTATTGGGTTGTCTCCGTCATTATTTGTAATTGCATTTTTCTTGCCTTTTTTCTTCTTTTTATCATCTTTTTTCTCCACTGTTTCAGTACTCTCGCCAACATTTATGCATATATCATCATCCAGTGCAAAAATGCGTGAGGACATGTAATTTATATCCTGCAAATCAACGAATTCAAAATTGCCGCGCACAAACGTTAAATAGCCACGAAACAGTCCATGCAAACCAATAGCTTTCAGGTGCAACTTCTTGCCATTATCAAAATATAACCAACAATTTCCTCCTGTCTGCATAGCAACATCCTGCACTGTTTTTACCGATTTCTCCTGATGTTTTTTACCTTCGCTACGTGACATATCAACTTAAATGCAAACTTTCTAATGCATTACAAAATTCATGTGTTTTTGTACCAAATCTTCCAATCAAAATTCCATCTATTGCCTTGCAAGCCACCATTTTATTGATATTTACTTCATTGATTGAACCACCATAAAGCACTCGTACGTCATTACCAAGATATTCCCTGATTGTGTTTGCGACTATTGATATTTCCTCTTCCGTAGGTGTCTTACCGCTGCCAATCGCCCAAATTGGTTCGTATGAAATCATGATACTCTCATCTATTTTGATACCTTTAAATGCAGTATCAAGTTGCTTTTTGATGAATTCACACACGGCATCTTGTCCTTTTGAATTGACACTCTCATCCTCACCGACACACAAAATTACACCCAGTGCAGAACCTTCTAAAACTGCTAATTTCCTATTAACAACCTCATCCGTCTCATCAATTTTTCTACGCTCAGAGTGTCCTACCATAACAATTTTTGCACCACATTCTTCTAACATTTTGGCCGATATTTCGCCAGTTGATGATATATTCTCACTTGCAGAAACACACTGTGCACCAATGCAAATCTGCTCGTTTTCATACTCAGTAATTATTCTATGCGCCAAATTGATATATGGCACCGGTGGACATACAATAATTCGCAAATTTTTATCAAGCATGCAATCGCACAGGTGCTTTAAATAGTGGATCGTGAACTCAAAATCACCAAACATTTTCCAGTTTGCAACTATAATTTTCTCGCCGTTTTCATGCATTGCAACCAGTGATTAGATTTGAATTTTAAAGTCAAGAATTGCTTTTTTGTATTGCGCGGCCGCAGGCCTTGACTTGTCAAGGGCGGAGGCGGTCGGCAGCGGCCGCGCATGCCAAAGGCCCCGCACGTCCAATGGTGCAAAGTGCTTTTCGTGCGCAGGGGCTTTGGCGTAAAGACCCGCAAA
>JAFSXL010000050.1 GCA_017444125.1 Rickettsiales bacterium
ATATATTTGACAACATTTATCATTGCCACATTTATGAATGCACCAAGCAGATAAATTAGCTTTGCGGAGAGCATGATGATATAATACAATAATGAAATTATAAGAGTAAAGGGCAATATTATTTTTCTACATCTTCATCCCTCATCTTAATCTCCATAACCTTCAACTTGTCATGCTTGTCCTTATAACCATAGGTTTTCTGCTTAACTTTTGTTTTTTTCTTGGCTGCTTTGCTCGGCTTTTTCTTATTTCTTGACTCCATTTCATCTTCAAAAGTTATCACCGGCACAACTTTTTTATATCCTGCTCTTGTCTTGTATGCAAATGTATCATTTATCACCAAACACTGGCTTACAGGAACATCAATTTTCACATCATCATAAATTGTTATCCTATCAACAAATGCGCTTGGCAAGCGGAACATTGCCACATTATGACGCTTTTGCCCTCTGTCATAAGTCGCCAACCCGTGCTCATCATCCATTGTCTGGAACACTACCAAATTCTCTATATCCTTAATACAATCCTGGTTCGGAACCTTCTCCTCGGCCATCAGTTCCTCCACAGGCGCCTTATATGTCTCAATTATGGCCTCGCGCTTGACATCTTCCTGCTCCTCCTCAGCAGCCATTTCAGCACTCTTATTAACGCTCGCGCACCCGCTCAACGCCAGCGCCAATGATAAAATTACAACTTTTTTCATGTGGATATTATTGCAAATTGTAAGATTGATGTCAATGTGTACTTTGTTTAAAAACAATATTAACATTATCATTGTTGCTTATTGGTTGTAAATCAGATATGAGGAAAAATAAAGTTATTTATGATGCATACAAACCACAAAAGGCCGTTGACAACTTTGTCCGTTGGATAAAAAAATGATTGTGTTACATTTTCAGAGACAACACCATCACCATTTGGTCGTCAATCTCACTTCTCCTCGTTCAGAGAAAAACGCGCGCGTACTACGAAACATAAATTTGTTGCAAATTAAAAAAGTTAAAAAATTGTGAGATATGATTATAAAGGGCAAGAACTGTGATTACAAGGTCGTGATTGGACTTGAAACGCACGCAGAATTGAGTACGAACACAAAACTTTTCTCACAGGGCGCCAACAAATTTGCCAGCCCAGCAAACCAAAATGTGTGCCTGTTTGACATTGCTACGCCCGGAAAATTGCCTGTCCTAAACCGCGGAGTGCTTGAAAAGGCAATTGCATTTGGGCTTGCCGTGAACGCCACAATAAACAAAGTCAGCAGATTTGACAGAAAACATTATTTCTACCCTGACCTGCCGCAAGGATACCAAATTACGCAGTTCTACGAGCCAATCGTCAGCAATGGGAAGCTGGAAATAAAGCTACCAGACGGCACAAAAAAGATGATCCGCATCAACCGCGCGCACATTGAGCAAGACGCAGGAAAACTAATCCACGACCGCGATGAAGAGCACTCATTTATTGACTATAACCGTAGTGGCGTTCCTCTTATTGAGATTGTTACCGAGCCAGATTTTGGCGATCCAGAAGAGGTTGTGGCTTATTTGAAAGCTCTGCAAGCCATTTTAAGAGCCACCAATGCTTCGCTTGCTGACTTGGAAAAGGGCACATTCAGATGCGATGCGAACGTGTCAGTTATGCCGGTGGATGGAAAAGAGTTTGGCACACGGTGTGAAATCAAGAACTTGAACTCGTTCCGTTTTGTTGCTCAGGCCGTTGAATACGAGGCAAAACGGCAGGTGGAAATCATTGACAGCGGAGAAAAAGTGTCGCAGCAAACACGCTTATTTAACTCCAAAACGGGGCGCACGGAGCTCATGCGCGACAAGGCCGATGCCGTGGACTACCGCTATTTTCCTGACCCGGACTTACTGCCAGTCATCTTGACAGACGAGGAAATTGGAAAAGTCAGACAGAATTTGCCAGAGTTGCCCGAGCAAAAGGCCGAGCGCTATGCTAAATTAGGGCTCTCACAGAAGGAGAATGACTTCTTAGTGCAGAACGCAAATTATGCAAATTACTTTGACAAATTGATTACCAAGCATGATGTCAAAACGGCGTCCACATGGATGCTCACAGAACTCTTCGGACGGCTCGGGAAGCTGCAAAAGTCGCTTGAAGAATGTGGCGTCTCGGCGGAAATGTTAATTGACTTGATGGACAATTTGAAGGACGGAACAATTAGTGGAAAAATTGCCAAAAATGTGCTGGACGACATGCTTGCAAGTGGCAAACGCGCCAGTGATATTATCAATGAAAAAGGCCTCAAACAGATTGATGATGCGGCCGCAATCGCCAAAGCTGTTGACGAGGTGATTGCAGAAAACCCACAGCAAGTTGAGAAATACAAGGGCGGAAATGACAGGTTGTTTGGCTTTTTTGTCGGGCAAACCCTGAAAAAAATGGGCGGCAAAGCCAACCCAGCAACAGTCAACAAGCTTGTAAAAGAGAAGTTGGGATAAGTTGATAATGAAAGTATTATTCATTTATATCAAATCAAAATATTGACAATTATTTTCATGCGCTGACCTTGTACTGATTTAGTTTTTGATATATGGATATTGAGAAAATTGCTCTTGGCGATAACTACGCAGAAGGCGTAAATGTGGTAATTGAAGTGCCTGCAAGGAGCAGCGTGAAATACGAATTAGACAAGGAAAGTGGAGCGATCATGGTTGACAGATTTTTGCAAACTCCAATGTATTATCCTGCTGATTATGGTTTTTTACCTCACACATTGGCTGATGACGGCGACCCATTGGATGCACTGGTTATTACAAGAACTCCACTTCTACCTGGCGTCGTTATAAAGGCTAAACCAGTGGGAATTCTCTACATGGAGGACGAAAAAGGAAAGGATGAAAAAATCATCTGTGTACCAGCAAAAAAACTGGATAGAAACTATGAAAATGTAAATGACATTGCTGATTTACCACAGCAAATTGTTGATGAAATTAAGCACTTTTTTGAGCACTACAAGGATCTTGAAAAGGGCAAATGGGTCAAGGTTTCTGGTCTTGGAAATGCAAAAGAAGCCGTTGAGACAATCAAGAAGTTTGTGAAATAATTACGTGCGTAAGTTATTTTTATCAACATTTTGTCTATTTGTCGCGTTGATAGAAATTTCCTCTGCGGAAGAACTTGAAAAGAAGACAGAATACGGATACTTCACTGATGGAATGTATTACTATGCTGACAAGAGCTATAAGTCATCAGCCGAGCAATTTGAGGCCCTCACGCACCGTTATCCATATTCTGAATATGCTCACGATGCGCTCATAATGGAGATGTATAATTACTATATTGATGGCTCTAAGGAGAAAGTTGCAGGCGTGGCAAGTGTGTTTCACCGACTTTTCCCATTGGATAAAGAAACGCCGTATGTCCTCTATTTACAGGCCATGGCAGACTATACGTCTCTGAAAGATGAGACGAGAATGTTAGATGTCATGGAGGAAAGTGAGCGAACTTTTCAGAAGATAGTTGATGAATATCCAAACAGTCCTTATGCGGCTGAGGCCAAGAAGAAGCTGAATTATTTGAATGGTATCAGGCAGCTAAATTACTTGCATGGTGGAGAGTTTTATCAGGACAGAGGCGACTACATTGATGCCATGAGGAGATATACTGGCATTTTTGAGACATTTGGAGATAAATTGCTACCAGAAATTGAAGAGCGCACACTTTGCAGATTGGTTTATTTATCCAAGGCAATGCGAAATGTTGACGACAGCGAAAAATATAGGGGGGTATTGGTTGCAAAATTCCCAAAAAATAAATGTTTCTAAAAATCAAAAAAAATTTGATTATTCAACCATATTTGGTATAATCAGCTAACTTTATGAGCGAAGAGAAGAAGAGCTTCCGTGATTTTCTTGCTAATGATGCCCTAAATCCAGGCGTAAAGGATGACAATCTCCAGAAGGTTGACGTCGGGTCGCGTAAAGCCGAAGAAAACGATAATTATACCAGCGAAAGTCGTGCCACCAAGACAACTTCACCGAACATACAAAAAAAACCGGTTGCTTTGTTCGCCGCATTGTGGCTTGTATTTTTAGGGTTAACCATCGGCCTCTCATTTGTGTCTTTATGGGCCCTTTTTGGAATTATACCAACCCTACTATGCTTTTGGAAGATGGTTCTAAACAATGCAGATAATAACTACAGGAGTGTTTATAGTAAATTTGATGGAAAATATGTTGACAAAGAATTTGAGAAAATACAGAAAGTAGAAGAAATTGAACCAGATTTAGTAAAAGCAGAAGCCAAGGAAAAAGGAGCTGACTCAACAGCGCAGGAGAAAGATGAGAAGGACTTAAAGGATAAAAAAGAAAAGAAGAACCCAAAAAGCAGGAAAAATATCAAATCAAAGGATGAAGATGAAATTGATGAGTGTGATGATAATAACGACGAGGAGGAAGAAGAGGAAGAGGTAGAAGAAAAAAAGAGTAAAAAAGCAGAAAAGAGTGATAAAAAGTTCGGAAGTAAGGTTGAAAAAAATGATAAAAGAGATGTTGAGAATTATAAAAGTAAGACTTCTTTGGTAGAGAGGAATAGAAGAATGAAAGGACAAAAGGCGATGTATTAGAAAAGTTGTTGCGCGGCGCGGAGCGCGTTTGGCCGATGAGGCACGAGGCGCAGCCAAACCGCGAGGGCGTGGCCGCGGGCGGCGCAACAGGGAACTTGACATTTATTTTTGGTATAAAAACTCCAAATAAATGACTTGTTTATCTGGTAAGAAAGGTGTTATAATTGGCATTGCAAATGAGCGGTCAATATGCTGGGGAATTGCGGACGAATGCCTAAAACAGGGCGCAAAACTGGCGGTAAGTTATCTTGACATCACCGAAAAACGCGTTAGAGGGCTGATTGATGGAACTGATACGGTTGCGGCCAAGTGTGATGTTTCCAGCGATGAGAGCATAGCAGAATTTTTTGAGTTCGTAAAGAAGGAGCTCGGTAAGATTGATTTTATAGTTTGCGGACCTGATTTTGCTAATAAAGAGGCACTGAAAGGGAAGTATTATAATGTCTCACGGCAGGATTTTGCGCAGGCAATGGACATTTCTGTATATGCTTTGACAGCAGTTGCAAAGGCGGCCGAACCGCTAATTAAGGATGGTGGGAGTATATTGACATTGACATATTACGGGTCAGAAAAGATAATTCCAAATTATAATATAATGGGAGTTGCAAAGGCTGCGCTGGAAGCCAGTGTGCGCTATTTGGCAAATGATTTGGGTGAGCGTGGCATTCGTGTCAACTCAATATCCGCAGGGCCAGTAAAAACGCTGGCGTCAAGTGCAATAGGTGAGTTCCGCAAGGTGCTGGGTTTTGGTGAGGCAGTGTCGCCAATGAAGAGGAATATTACTCAAAACGATGTTGCAAAAACAGCAATTTATCTGTTGAGCGACTTGTCAAGCGGTGTGACGGCAGAGAACATTCATGTGGACTGTGGCCTGAGCGCGGTTGGCATGTTCTTCTACGAAGATAAAAAAGAGGAATTGAATTGATATTTTTTTATGGCAACGAAGCTTCGTTTTACAAAAATGCATGGATTTGGAAATGACTTTGCGATTTTTGATTTGCGCAATGAGAACACTGATTATCAGTTCACAAACAGTGATTTGATTATCACAGGAGACAGAAATTTTGGCATTGGTTGTGACCAACTTATTACAATTCACAAGTCGGATGTATCAGAGGATGAGAAAAGTATAACCGTTGCAATCAGGGTCTACAATCAGGATGGTACAGAAGCTAAAAACTGCGGTAATGGAATTCGTTGTATTGTTGGATATATTGCGCGCGAGACGGCTAAACCGGTAATCAGAGTGCAGCTTAGCGGAAAGAATTATCTTGGTAAGGCCGACAAGGAAAAGGGTGTAGCGAAGGTCAACATGGGCGTTCCAACTGTGAACGGTGAAATTGTGGAGCTTGGCAACAGACACAAGATAAATATTGTGCAGAACTTTGATAACATAAATAGGATACCAGATCCAGAGTTCAACGTGCATTACGTTCAGGTACGCGCGCGGGACGACATATTTGTCCGTTCAATAGAAAAAGGCACCGGTGAGACAATGTGCTGTGGTTCTGGCTCATGTGCATGTGCAGCGTATTGTATAACAAAAGGACTGACAGACAAAGTTATGAAGGTCTTTACGCGCGGATCCGATATTATGGGTGACAGCTTACAAGTCAACTGGGACGGCGAAGGCAAACCAATGCTGCTCGGCGGTGGCTACACATTTGTATTTACTGGGGAGATTGAGATATGAAGAAGGGCGTCTTATTTCTTTCTATTGCTTTATTGTTGTCTGCTTGCGATGACAAAAAGCATGAAAACAAGACAGAGAAGGTTGTGGAGAAACACAAATTGTTTGTTGTAGCGAGCGACCAAGAGGTTGATATAAACAGGTTTGAGGTGAAGCAAAAACTGTATGATGATGCGTATTTAACTGATGCTGGCTATATCATTTTTACAGGAATTGGTAAAGTCAAAACCACGTATTCGTTGACAAAATTTTTGACACTTTACAAGGATAATGTCAGCGAAATATACAACATAGGCACCGCGGGAGCGACAGAAAACAATAAGTTTGCTGACATGGTTGAATGTAATCGTTTTGTGCAAAATGATTACATGAACCACGATCCAAATTCGCGTGTTGATATTACGAAAACAAACACTCTTTTGGAGGAGAACAATGATTATACTTGCTTAACGACTGATAGTTTTATCACAAAAAAGCACAAAAAAGGTAAGTTTGTTTTTGAAATGGAGGCCTACGCAAACGCAGAAGTCGCCAAAAACTTTGGGTTGCTTGAAGAGTTTCATGCCATTAAGTTTGTGAGTGATATTGTTGGCGCAGACAAAGGAGGGCATTGGGGAAAAGATGCTGCAAATTTAAATAATAAACTTGTAAATAAAATAAAAGATATTGCAAATAGAGAGTAGGTTAATGTTTGCACGGAAAAATCGTAAAACGGATGATGGTTTGAGCGGCATCACGTGGCTGTTTAGCCTCCGCTTTTTGCGCGCCAAAAACAACAAATTGCCGAATATTGGAATTGCAATGTCGATGCTGGCCGTGAGCATCAGTATTGCCATTTTGATAATCGTGACATCAGTGATGAACGGCTTCCGTGATGAGCTGATTGACAAAATTCTTGGTTTCAACTCGCATATTACGATTCACAGCAAGCAGATGAAGTTTGTGAATTACAAAGAGGTGAAGGAAAATCTTATGAATGTTGACGGCGTTGTCAGTGCGAGCCCAGTAGTTAATGGCGCTGGAATGGTGTCAAATGGCAGTCGCTCGGCTGGTGTTTTTGTCAAGGGAATATCCTTGAAGGAGCTAAAACAGAGGAAGGATTTGTTTAAATACATCAAGAGTGGTGTGGAGGAGTTCAAGGGTCTGAATATTATTCTTGGTGGCGATGTGGCGAACCAGCTGCGCGCGCGTATTGGTGATGAGATTACGATGATTGTGCCGATTGTTGCGACCACGATGTTCGGCGTGGTGCCGCGGGCAGTGAATATGAAGGTTGTTGGTTTGTTGCGCACGAACGCCCAGCAGTATGACAACTACATGGCGATTGTGCCGTTCAAGGCGGGGCAGGCGATTTTCAATTTGCAGGAGCAAGCGAGCGCTATTGAAGTGGTGACGAAGAACCCAAATGATATTTACGGCATTGAGCTGGATATACTAAAAGTTAATGAGGACAAAAACGTTAGGTTGGTGGATTGGTATATGGAAAACAGTGCGCTGCTGAATGCGCTGAATGTTGAGGCCAATGTCATGGCACTGATTTTGAGTTTGTTCACAATTATTTCAATGTTCACAATTTTTGCGATTATCCGCATGATGATTACTTCCAAAGAGCGCGAGATTGCGATTTTGAAATCCCACGGCATCAGCAACAAGCAAATTCGCAACATTTTCCTTGTGGTTGGAATGGTTGTCGCGATCAGTGGAATGGTGCTTGGAAACGTGATTGGCATTGCGGTGTCGCTGAATATTGACAACATCAGAGTGGCTATTGAAAAGCTTTTTGGCACGAAATTACTGGACGGTTCGGTGTATTTCCTCGCGAATTTGCCAAGCAGATTGATGCTCGCGGACATCATCAAGACTAACATTTTTGCGCTGGTTATGGCCTTTATGTGTACTCTGATTTCAAGCCGCAAGAGCACTAAAATAGACATAACAGCGACTTTGAGAAACAACTGATGGACAGAAAAAATATCAACAAACTGTTTGAGATTTTGGAGCACGACTACGATGCCACGATGGATACGGAGTTGCAGTTTGAGAATAAATATCAACTGCTGGTTGCGATAATGTTGTCGGCGCAGTCCACGGACAAGCAGGTTAATAAAATAACGAAGGAGCTGTTTAGGCAGCTAAAACAGCCGCAGGATGCCGTGAAACTTGGGTTTGAGGGTGTCAACAAGCTGATTGCGAGTGTGAATTATCACAACAGCAAGGCCAGACACATTGTGGAGATGAGTAAAACCCTGATTAGCGAGTTTGGTGGTGAAGTACCCAGTACAATGGATGAGCTTTTGCAATTGAGTGGTGTTGGGCGCAAGACCGCCAATTTAGTGCTAAGCATTGCTTATAAACAGAATGCGATTGCTGTTGATACGCATGTTTTTCGGGTGGCTAACAGGTTAGGACTGACGCGTGCCAAGAACCCAGTTGAAAGCGAAATGCAGTTGAAGGGCGCTATTCCAGCAGGCAAGCAGCGGTTGGTTAATACACTGCTAATTCAGCATGGTCGTGCAGTTTGCAATGCAAGAAATCCGAAGTGTGAGGTGTGTAAATTCAAGGGTTTTTGTGAGTTTTATAAAAATAAGAAGTGATAGTTGCACGGCGCAGAGCGAGTTTGTTGCGCTGGGCGGAGCGCGTTTGGCCGCC
>JAFSXL010000051.1 GCA_017444125.1 Rickettsiales bacterium
AGTTTAGCATTCTGTGGAAGGAACTCCTTCAATTTTTGTCCGATAAAATCTGCATATTGCCGTGCATGCTCTTCAACTTCTGCCGCCACGATGATGGAAATAAACCTCGCATACGGTGGAAGATTGAACTTTTTCCGCTGCTGGATTTCCTCCTTATAGAACATTTTCATGTCATGATTTTTGATATTTTGCAAAATCTGATTGCTATTATTAGATGTCTGAATTAGCACCTTGGCGCCAGATAGCTCCCTTCCAGCCCGCCCAGATAGCTGAAACAACAACTGAAACATTCGCTCGTAAGCCCTAAAATCGCCATCAACAGTCATGCGGTCAATATCAAGGATAATTATCGCCGTCAAGCGAGGAAAATGGTGCCCCTTTGACATAATCTGTGTGCCAATGATAATATCCACATCTCCCTGCTGAATTTCCGCAGACAGCTGCTCTATGTCACCATCCTTTGTTATCTCATCACTGGAAAAAAGCAGTGTGTTGACTTTCCTCTCCATCTCCTTTTCAAGACCAGATTTTTCAATCCAATCACTGACTTCCTGTTGCAACTGTTCCACGCCAACGCCCTTATTTGGTTCCAGACGCTTACTTCCGCACTCCTGACAAGCGAATACATCTCGCACAATGTATCCACAATAGTGGCATTTTAGCTCGCCGCGCTTGCGGTGGTAGGCCAACAGATTGTCGCAATTCTCGCACTTGGCTTCAAATCCACAATCTTTGCATTGTAAAGTCCTGGAATATCCTCGCCGATTGATAAAAATCATGGCCTGTTCGCCCTTTTTGACTGTCTCACTTATCAACTCGCGAGCTTCTTTACTGATATATCCTGCCTTTCCGCCCAGTGCATTAGGAATTAACCTAATTTCCGGTGGATTTGAATGAAAAAACTGTGTTTTGAGTTTGAATAGCTGGTATTTTCCTCCAATAACATTCGCCAGCGTCTCAATAGATGGCGTGGCAGATGAGAGAATTACCGGCAAGGCCTCACACTTTGCGCGCAAAATTGCCATATCACGCGCATGATAAACAGGCACTTCGTCTTGCTTGTAGGACAAATCATGTTCCTCGTCAATAACAATAAGGCGCAGATTTTTGTATGGCAACAGCAACCCCGAACGCGCCGAGATGACTATTCTTGCCGTCCCGCGAATGATTGCTTCGTAATACTTCTTCTTATTAGCGGCAGTCACGGATGAATGCCAAATCAGTGGCTCATATCCGCAAACCTTGCAAACTGTTTCAATCAACTGATTTGTGAGCGCTATTTCAGGAACCATGAGCAGCACTTGTGCTGTTGCATCTTGTTGGAGGACTTTCTTCACCAGTTCCAAGAACACAAATGTCTTGCCACTCCCCATTATTCCTTGCAGCACCGATACATTAAACCCATCCAGCTTTATTGCATCTGCTACCGCTTGTTGTTCCTCCGAGAGCGTGATTTGCGCCGCCTTTGCAACCATTTCCTGTCGCTTTTTGTTTGGTTTGATTTCTGCCAGCGCGCGCTTTTTATTCATCCAGCAATTTGGAATAACCAGTTGCAATAACCTCTCCTTGTCAATTACGTTATAAAATGCCATTTTATCTATAAATTGTAGGAAGTTTTCACTCAACAGTTGTGGTTCAATAATTTCACTGATTGGTTTGATTTTGTTGTATAGCAGCTCGCACTCTCCAAAAGAGACGTTTCCGTCTTGCAATTTGGCCTCTTGCACTTCTAACACAATTCCAAACAAAATCTTATTTCCAAACCCAACTTTTACCAGTGAGCCGATGATTTTGTCTTTTAAATTCTCATCAAATGAATAGTAAAAGCATCTGCTCTGTTGGCCAAAGCAGTATATTCCTGCGAGATAGATTGTCTTTGCTTGCTGGCTTGTGATGAGTTCAATGTCTGTCTTCTGTTTGGTGGAAAATAGTGTTTGTTTTGAACTTTTCTTTGGCACAGTTGGTGATATGTGGGGAATTTTTATTGTAAAATTTTTATTTTTTTTGTTGCGCTGCCCGAGGCCACGCCCTCGCCGTTTGGCACCGCTACGCTCCCCCTCGCTACGCTCGGAGGAAAAACCCAGCTCCGCGCCGCGCAACAAATCAATTTTATTAATCATCATCAATTTTATTTAAAAACCATTTGCAAAAATTTTTGCGATTGTTATAATGCAAATGTATTTATAGTTTATTATGGCAGACACGAAAGCAAAGTTTTTTAAGGCATTCAACAACAATCAACCAAAAAAAGAAACAAAAACAACAGAAGAGCTTATGAAGGAACAAGAGAAAAAAACAGCACAAATATCATTGAAAAACAAAAATCGTTTAAACAAAACACAGAGTATCGCCTAATCCTTTCCGATTGGTTTCATATTTAGCATTGGCCCAATTGTGGATATGACTTGTCCCATCGTTTTGCCAAGCATGCTTGCGCGGATATACCAGCTGTTTGAGGCGTCAACTTTTGGGGTATCAAGCATAATATAGAAGACATATTGCGGATTATTCATTGGTGCTGCCGCGATAAACGACAAAACCATTGCATTGCGGTCATAACGTCCATTGCGTAGTTGAATTGCAGTCCCAGTTTTCCCACCAATGTCATATTGGTCAATGTATGCACTCTTTCCACCACCGCTATTTATTACTTGCCGCATAATGTCCTTGAATGTCTCAAAGTTCTCCTCATCAAGATAGCGGTAGTTATATCTCTCCACATCCTTTGGATTTGTCGCCAAGAAAGTTGGCCGCACTGGCTCGTTTTTCAGAAGCGATGCAATGGCCGTAACAAAATGCAGTGGCGTGACCGCAATGCCGTGGCCGTATGAAATTGTTACGCCGTTTGTGAAAGTCCAGCTTTTTGGATAAATCGGCTTGCCAAGCTCTGGAAGTTCGGTGTTTAACTTTTTTAACAGACCAAGATTTGCAATAAAAACAAATTGGTTTTTCAGGTCAATGTCCTCCATTACCTTCGCGCAACCCACATTTGAAGAGTATCTAATGATGTCAATCAAGTTAAGTTCACCACCTTTTGCCTCTTTTTTGTCAATGTCGTGAATGGTAAAATTCCCAAGCTGATATGCCTCGCGCTTGTATTTTTTATACGGTGAAACACCCGACTGCAATGCCGTAGCTGCAAGTATCAACTTGAAAACCGAGCCAAGCTCATAGACACCATAAGAATAGCGATTAAACAGTGCCGATGGCGAGCATGTGGAGTAGGAGTTGAAGTCACAATCTGGCAAACTGACTGCGGAAATGACCTCGCCCGTGTGAATGTTCATTATTATGCCCGCGGCGCCTTGTGAGTTGGTCTCAACCATTTTTTTGTGGAGAATGTCCCTCAAAACTGTTTGGCTGCCGTTATCAATAGACAGTCGCAGTGGATCATTGTCAACCGTTTTTAAATACGAATTCATGCCTTTTTCAATGCCCGAAACGCATCTGTTGGATGCCGAGCAGTAGCCCACAACACTATTTGCTGATCGCGAAGTGTAAAATCTTTTTTCTGTATTTTCAAACAGCAAACCCTCAATACCAGCATCAACGAGTGCCTGTTTTTGCTGAATTGACAGCCCACTTTTGATAAAAACCACCTTGCCATTTTCCTTGCGTTTGTTGAGTTTTTCCAGAATTTTCTTCTTGTCTGTGATTGCATTTGGCACAATTTTGTTGATTTTGTCAATGTCTGCAGGAATATTATCCATCCTTGACGCCTGCAAATAGAGGTCATAAACCACAATATTCCTTGCCAAAACCTTACCATTTCTGTCAGTGATTTCCAATCTGTTGAATGGCTTGGCATCAATGTTATAGCGCGATGTTTTGTGGGCGTAAATGTCCTTTGTCAGCAGAAATGTCAACCGCACCGCAAGCAGTAAAATAAATATCGCAACAGCAATCAAAACCATTTTTGAGCGGCCAATAATTGAATAGCCATCCTCATGTTCGTCCGCCGGCACAAGCGCTAAAATGTAGGAGAAAACCAGCACTTTTATTTTTGTGATGGCCTTGATCATGCCTCTGCAAAGCAATCTGTTGATGTAGAAAAATATCTTAAATGCCTTCATTTGTCCTTCACCTTTCCCCTCACAGACAACCTCGTTGGCACACCAAGCAAGTTAAACTCTCGGTAGAGCCAGTTTTTTAGTGCCTCAATTTTTGATACAGTTATTTTCTTCTCGTTCAACCCACTAAAAGCTACAAATGTTGGCGGACGAACTTTGATTTGATTGATGTATTTTATCTTCAATTCTTGAACTATTCCAGGGCGTTTATATGCATCAGATATCGCCCTATTGAAGCGCCCTGCGCCGATTTTTGTGTTCCATCTATCGTACAGCGCAGCCAGCTCTGCAAGCATATCACTCAAATTGTCATCATGCAGCGCCGAGCACGTAAAAAACACAATCCCTTTTACCTGCGCGATGGACTTTCTAATCCTCTCTTTCAACATCTCCATAAGCTTGTTGTTGTCTTTTGTGCTTTCAACCAAGTCCCATTTGTTGAAGCAAATTACTAAAATCCTGCCTTCGTTGCAGATTTTCTGGCAAAGGGTTAAGTCCTGCTCTTCCAGTGCCACCGATATATCCATTATCATCACGGCGATGTCTGCAAACTGCAAGGCCTCAAAGCTCTTGTCTACTGATGCCAACTCCAAGTTGTCGCCCTCCTTGTGCCTTTTTCTGATGCCCGCAGTGTCAATCAAAACAAACTCATGATTGTTGTATTTAAACGGAATTTCTACCTTATCCCTTGTCGTGCCGGCAATATCACTTGCAATAACCCTTTCCTCACCAAGCAACTTATTCAAAAATGTGGACTTCCCGGCATTTGGCCGTCCTAAAATAGCTATGCGAATTTTGTGGCTGGTATCTTCAACCTGTTCCTGCTCCTCCTCGTGTGCCTGCTTGTAGAGCTCATATTCCCGCAACAGCGCTTCGTATAAATCTCCAATTCCAAGATTGTGCGATGCAGAAATCAGTATTGGTTTGTCGCCCAGTTGATATAAATTGTCAATATCAATATTGTTTGCATTTTCGGCCTTGTTAATGACTGTGATAACCTTTTTCTCATGCTTGCGGAGGAGGTTCAACACTTGCATGTCTGTGTCAATTACGCCAACTTTTCCGTCAATCACGAATACACAAATATCTGCATTTTCAATACTCTTCACGGCCTGCTGGAACATCTGTTTTTCAATGACGTTTTTTGTCCTCATGCCAGTAAATTCTATACCAGCCGCATCAACAAACTTTGCCTTGATGTCAAAAAAGTCGGACACAACCTCATTTCTGTCGCGAGTGACACCCGCAACATTAGCGACTATGGCCTCCTGCCGCTTGCCGACAATTCTGTTGAAAAGTGTTGTTTTACCAACATTTGCCCTTCCTACAATTGCAACAGTAAAAATACTCACTTTGCGAGCATTAAAACTATTTCACAAAAAGCAAGTTTTTATGCTCCATTCAAACAAGCTATTGATTTATGTTGCGCCGCCCGCGGCCACGCCCTCGCGGTTTTTATCCTCCTCGCTCCCCTGTCGGCGCTCTCGCGCATCCCCGCTCGGACGAAAAACTCGCTCCGCCCCAGGCGCAACAAAATCAACACAAAAACTCAACACAACAAGTTTTTAACAATTTCCTCCACTTCCTCCAATATGTCATCCAATTTTTGTTGCTCCTCGTGAGTGAACTTTGACAGCACATACGCCGCAACATCATACTGCCTATTTGGTGGCCTATCAATTCCAATGCGCACCCGATGATACGGCTCGTGAACATGACTGTTTATTGACTTTATCCCATTGTGTCCTGCTGGGTTTCGCGACTGCGTGAGTTTGATTTGCCCGAATTTCAAGTCCAGCTCGTCATGGATGACAATGATGTCCTCTGGCTTAATTTTGTAAAACTTTATCACCGCAATCACGCTCTCGCCAGACAAGTTCATATATGTCTGTGGTTTTATCAAAATGCATTCTTGATTGTGGAAAATGCCTCTACAAATCTTGCATTTGAGCTTTTTGTTATCAAGCCATTCATCAAAATTACCACTGCGCTGGATTACATCAATCGCCAAAAAACCAGCATTGTGTTTGGTCATTTCATACTCCTTTGGATAGTTCCCAAGACCAACAATAAGTTTGATTTTTTTTGGAGGAGTTTTTGTGAAAAAGCCCATAATTATTCATCTGCTGGTTGAGCTGCATTGTTATCTTCACCGCTTGAAGTTTCCTCTTTTATTGTCGTGTCGCCGTAATACAGAATAGTCATTTTATCCCTGATGTCTCTTGAAGCTAACTTTTTTCTCTCCTTATCATTAATATCTTTAAAACTTATATCAACATTTGTGTATGTTTTTTTCAACATTGTAATTATCTCATTTTTCAAGTTCTCAATGTTTTGTAATGCAAGCTTTGCTGATAATGTCTGATTAAAAAACGCAACATCAAGTTCAAGTGTGTTTTTTCTTGTTTTCGCAGTACAATCTGTGCATGAGAACTTATATCCCTCAACATATGTTGAACCGCGGTATTTCTTGAATATTTCGGCAATATCTCTTATGGTATCAACATGATTATTATTCACATTTGGATCGCTAATTTTTGATGCCATTGTGAGCAATATCTTCTCAGACAATCTTTCCAATATCTTCTTCTGCTTGTTATATTGTGCCTGCTGTGTGCTTAACTCAAACTTTGATCTCTCAAGCTGTGCTTTTGTTGCATTTGAGCCAATTAATCTAAAAGATGCAAAAAACAAGACACCACAAGCACATGCAATTGAAGTAACAAATAAACACCGTATTGTGTAAAATAAAGCTTTGTGTTTTTTTAAACCTCCGCTTTCCAGTTTTTTTACATTTTTCAGGTTTTTTAATGCCATTTTCGCAAGACCAAGCTCGTTTGCAATATCTGGAACAGAATGCACAATGTTTGATATATCAAGTGATAGCTGTTGCATGTTTAAATCTATGCCATTGAAAAATGGACTGCTTGACAAAAGTTCCTCCTGATTAATGTCAACTGTTGTAAAAATCTTCACACGCGCAGTGCTTGTGAGAAATTCAAATGTCGTTCCTACATGTTTTAATGTTGTTTCAAGAATATTTGCTGCCGATTGCGTTGGAGTTTCATCAAGCTTTCTTCTAACCAAACGACCAAATAAAAAGTTCTTTCCATTTGAGACAATCACTATTATGCCCTCTTCCAGTGCAAACAAACTGATGTTCAAATTGTTATTCATTTTAGCGGTCAGGTCAACGCCTATTGACTGCACGGCATGCACAAACAAATATGTATTGTTTATATTTATATCCAGCGAATAAAGTACATCAAAAACCTTCTTGATGTGTGCCTCGTTAGCATCAGTAATGACCTTATTTATTATCACGTCATTTGCGTGCAACAAACCCTTTCCTTTTTCAAAAATGTTATTATAATTTCCAAACAAAACCTCCTTTTTTGCCAGTTCTCCATCTATCGTCTTTTTATGTTGCGCTAATGTTCCGTTTGTAAAGTTTTTGTATTCCGAAAAAGTAAAAAAACTGTTAATAAAAATTTTCAAATGTTTGTGGCGCTTGACTGCATCCGCAAACTCATTATAATTGACGTTTGTCTTGTTTGTTGTATAAAATACTTCCTCCAACTTGTCATCAGTCAAACAAATCCTTTCTATATCAAGATACAAAATGCTCATACAAGCAAACAAGTTAAATTAGATTAGAAGATAAGTTATAATTGTCAAGATGGGTTTTGAGAGCTTATTAATGTTGTACAGAGCATAGTATGTTTGCACGAGGAAGGTATCGGGGCGTGAGCGAAGGAGTGTTTAGCGATGAAAGTGCAAGCGGCAAGAACATGGCCTCGGGCAGAGCAACACAAAATTTTAATTTTTTTGTGCGAGACACTAACGGTCCGCGCCCTTAACCCTACTTAAGCTTATAAAACCACGCAATATTTTCTGCTAAGGTTTCCTTATTGGTCTTGGCAGGAACATTTCGTTTTTTGAGACCAAGAAATTCGTTTTTCTTTTTCTGGGCTTCTTTTGTGCTATTGGCAAATTTTCTCTTTTTATTGTTTTTATCAAAGTAATAATATCTACGAAAATTCAATCTTTTGCTCAACTCAGAATATAGTGGCCACAAGTATGCCTTTACGGCTCCTCTTACGAAATCATCATGATTTTTATCTTTATTACCAGCTACACGATCAAAATGAGCCAACGCGCCACGAACTATTTTTTTAAGTTTTTTAATGGGTGCTTCGAACTGTTTATTATGTCTTCGCAAAGCATCTACCAAATACAACACTCCACCGGAACGCCTTATGCCATCGTTTATACTGTTTAATCCCCAGGGCCTTCCTGGCGCCCGAGTCTCCAACACCTTATTTCTGCATGTTGCAAGTGCCACTCTGTCAAGCACCCCATCTAACTCACTCTTTATATCATCGAATATGTCAAAAAATTTGCCATCCTTATAATACATTCTTGCACCAAAGCAACTGTCGTGTGAAATATACAGTTTGATTTCCTTGTGTTGCAACATAATTTTTTTTATGGCTTTTAGATGCGCTTTTACACTGTCCACATATTTTGGATTATGAACGGACATTAATCGTTTTTTTGAATCCGGCACTGTATCATATGATCCATGACATACTAAATGAAGTTTTATAACCTTTAAGTCATTTGCTTTTTTGTTGAGTTCTTTGAAAAATTCAAGATTTTTCTCTATATTTTCATTTTCTTTACCAATTATGACATGACTTATTGCATATCTGTTTTTGTAGCTGTCTTTATAATTACGTGATACATCAACCTCTTCA
>JAFSXL010000052.1 GCA_017444125.1 Rickettsiales bacterium
CATTATATTATTTTCATGTAGGTTTGCTTTTGATTAAAGTTTTATATTGTTATTTATGAAAAAAGTTTTGATAGCTTCTTTGAGTTTGTCATTGGCACTTGTTGCTGGTGCAAAAAAGGCAGAGGCGGGTGTTATGGATAGCATCAACAGTGCACAACAAACCGTTGATACGGCTTCTAAAACAGTTGATAATGCTAAAACAACTGTCAACAAAGTCAAAGGAGACAGCAAATCAAGTGCATCTGATGCAAAGGCAGACGCAAAATCAAAGGTCGCTGATGCTAAAAACAATGCAAAAAGCAAAGTTAAGAACACAAAGAAAAGCGCAAAAAATGCAGCAAAAAACACAAAAAATCAAGCAAAAAAAGATGTTAACGATGTCAAATCATCATTGACAAGCTTAGGTGAATAATATGAAAAGAGCTTTATTGGTAGTTTTGGTTGTCGCTTTGCTTGGTGGAAGGTCTGAAAATATAGCTTTCTCGGCCGGCAAGGATAGTAGCACTAAAACTGCCAGTTTAGCTAAAAAGGCCGCTGTAAAAGCAGTAAAAAAGGAAAAAAGAACTGCTATAAAACGTGAAAAGGCAGTTAAAAAGAGCGTAAAAAAGGCAGAGAAAAACGTAAAAAAGGCAAAGAAGAACCAAAATAAAGGTGTTGTCGCGCACATTGAGACAAAAAAAGACGAGCACATTGATGTCATAAGCGACAGAAATATCAGCAAATTGATTGACAGCAAGGACGAGATACAGAGGAATAGGCCAATCCGAGTGAGTGTGAAAGGTAAGGGTGTATCTAAACAGTGCTTACCAAAGCAGAATATTACTCCAAGCGTTCAAAAGAAAATCAACAAGGCACTCGAAGACAGAAAGGCAAAGTTGAAGGGATTTATACTCAAATCATTGCAAGCAAACAATATTAGCGATGGACTGACGAAGTATATTTACGACAACTTGGTACATATTAAAATGACAGTTGCAAAGGACAAAGAAGTTAGAAAAAGGACAACAATGGATTTCATAGAGAGATATAATGTTCCAGAGCGTGCAAAGCAAGGTGCTATTTATAAGAAGATGTATCAGGAGGAGTTGCAAACGGTGGAGGACTTGTTTTATGTAGATAAAAATGCAATATTGACAATCTGGGCAATGGAGACAAAATACGGTGATTTCATCGGCAAAACACCCGCGTTCAATGCACTATATTCGGCGGCAATGAATGCTTACAACACGGCACGACTTGAATACTTTACCAACAATCTTGTTATGCTTGCAAAGCTTGTGGACTATGGATATTTCAAACCAGAAGTCATATCATCGTTTGATGGAGGATTGGGTGGTTGCCAATTTATGCCGGACAGTTTCTACCGCTATGCAGTGTCTTATGACGGTGGTAAAGCCGATATCATCCACAACAACAAAGACGTGTTTGCGTCAATCGGAAATTATCTATACAGCACAGGTTGGAGGCACCATGAGGGCATATTGACGGAAGTTGTGCTGCCAGAAGGATTTGATATTTGCAAGGCAGGAATGAACACTTCTAAAAAGGTATCAGAGTGGAAAAAAATGGGCGTAGTGGCACATCCAAATGGAATTGGCGCGGTCAATATGTTGGATGATGAGGCTAAAGCTTCGGTCATGATTGTTGACGTTGATGATACAAGTAAGAGTTTACAAGAGAAGCGCGCGTTCCTTGTTTATGATAACTATAAAGTGATACTTGGCTACAATTCCATGCCAAAATATGGTATCGTTGCTGGCTTGATTTACGAGGGAATTGGCAATGAGTAATCTAAAAATCAGCAAACCTGCAATTGGGTGCATACTATACGTATTGAGCGCACTGTTTTCGGTGACGATAAACATCTTTGCAAAGAAAATGATGGTGCAATACAGCGTGCCTTCGTGGGAAGTCATGTTTGTCCGCCAAGCATTTGTAATTGCAATACTGATGCCATTCATGATGAAAAAAAAATTTAACTTCTTTGACAAAGAAGCATTTTTACCAAACTGCCAGCGAGGTTTGTTATATGTTCTGTCAATATTTTTGATGTACACCGCAATCCAACATGTAGCAATAAACACATTTGTTAGCATCCAGTTTTTGGTGCCTGTCGTGGCGAGCGTAATGGCAATTTTTATTATGAAGGAAAAAGGCACAAAAATCCTGTGGATAGCACTGTTTATATGCACTCTCGGGGCATTTTTGACGAAGCGACCAAGCTTTGAAAATAGTAGTGAAAATTTTTACCTTTTGCTGATTTTGTTGTTTGTTTTGATAAGGAGCTATGTTGCGGTTTTGAATAGAAAATTAGCCGTCAGGTTTGATACAGCAACTCTCGTTTTTTATAGCAATATACTAATGTTTGTGATTTCATCTGCCTTTTTCTGGGAATTCGTTCCGATTAGTTCAACTGTAATAATTATCTCAATGGTTTGTAGCGTTTTTTACTGTTTGGAGTACACTTTTGTATTCATTGCGAACAAATTTTGTACTGTTATTTCCGTTCAAGCATGTGAGTTTTCAAAGATAATTTACTCCATTGCTGGATCATGGATAATCCTTGGCGAAGGCACTACAAGAGACCAGATTATCGGTGGCTCGTTCATATTGGCTGGGTTTTTCCTCATGGTTTTTGGGAAAAAGTTGTCTGTTTTGATGAAGAGATAAAGTTTGTTGCGCTGCGCGGAGCGCGTTTGGCCGACGAGCGCAGCGAGTGGGAGCGTAGCGGTGCCAAACGGCGAGGGCGTGGCCTCGGGCAGCGCAACACGGGTTTTGAAAAAAAATTGCAGTATAAACCCAAAAAAGAAAAATAGCAGTTTTAAAAAAGCAGCTCTATTAAAACACGCAACCCATTTATGTTGCGCCGCCCGCGGCCACGCCCTCGCGGTTTTTTATCTCCTCGCTCCGCCGCCCTCGCTGCGCTCGGGCTCCGCTCGGAGAAAAAACTCGCTCCGCCCAGCGCAACCTACCTAAAACTCCGAAAAGCTAAACACCCCAATGCAATTTGCCGATGTATCATGTGTGCGATAAGCATTCAATTTTTTGAAATTTGCATCTTGCAACTGTGTTGCTGTTAATGCACTATACATAGCAACTTCATTTGTGTTGGCACATCTTGGTTGACTGTTAATATTCCATGTATAGCTTGATGCTTCATTCACGCCAAATACATGTCCTGTCAACGGAAAACCATCATCAATTTTGGCATCAATGGCATTCATCGTTTCAACAGGAACAACACCTTTTAGTGGCAATAAATATGATGGAACATACGTCAATGGTCCGCACAGTTCTTCATTTACACCGCCTTGTGCGCCAGTTGCAACATAATCATTGAAAGATGCAAGCACAAGTGCGTGGTGTTTGTTTGCATCAATATCTGTTCTCAAACTATCTGCAATCAATCCCCACCTTGGAGTTGCGCTACTATTTGTAATGCCATGCATCAAGTTGGTGAAGTAATATACACCGCTTCCAGAACCATATTCATATTCTGGCATATTATATCCCGGCTCAACACATTGCGCCGTCACAGCCGATGTGACCGTTTTACACAAATTTGAATATTGTTTGTCAATCAATCCAGCGGCACTCAAATGTGCCCAGACACCAAAGCCCTCACTGTAATAATTTGCTGTGTTATTCAATTTCCTCACACATGGGAAGACCTTTCCACGACCCTCTCCGTTGATAGGGATTTTATCTGCTTGTGTTCTGTTAGAAGATATAAGCGAAACGAGTTCCGCCGGTGTTTTTGTTTCATATCCCTTTGGAGCAAGTTGATATTGTGCGTTTGGAAAGTCCCCGGGAAGATAGCCATATGTCTGGTAGAATGTGTTGATGGCTTTGCGGTAGATTTCAATCTGCTTGATTGTTGCGGCAACTTCTGAATTTGAAATGAGCTTTTTTCCAGCCAACAAACCAGAGATAAGTATTCCCAAAATTGACAGCACGATTGATAACTCTACGAGCGTAAATGACTTTTTGTGCTTTGCTTGGGACATCATTGCTCGGCGGTCATGACGAGATATGCGGCGGAACTTTGGCACTTCACCTGTCCTCAAAGCGTGCAATAACAACCTTTTTCTGAATATTTTATTTATCATCTTGGCAATCATAATATCAAGTTTGCTTGGTTTTTCAACCTTATTTTCACCTCCTTCTGTCATAATCAAAACTGTGGCATTGCAAACACTCCAATACAAAGTGCTTTTTCGTCTGTGCCATTATACATGTTTAATGCTGCCAAGTTGGATGGGTTATTTAGAATTGTTGCATTGATTGTGCCATTTATTTTTCCTGCATTTGTTCCATATTGTGCAGTTGCAATTTTTACACATTGATGGGTTGTGCTGACATTATAAGAAGCCTTGCCTGCTGCTGGGTTTTGCGCCGCAACATTGCCTGTCAATGGGTAACCATCATCCATTTTGATGTCAATTTCTGCAAGTAGCGGAGCAGTTATTCCACCATTTGAAAAACCAAATCTGTATGTTGTTCCTGAAATTTGGCGACATGGTCTTGCGTAGTTTAACTCAACTGTTCCATTTATGTATTTTTGATGATATGTGTTTTTTAAATTCACAATCAACAATGCGGTGTGTTGTGTGGCTTTTTGTCCTTCAAGCAAGCCAAGTTGATATTCATTGTGGAATTTTGTCAGTGTTGAAAAAATATACATTCCATTATATCCATATTTTGCCTTTGGAACATTGTAGCTGGCTTCAAAGCAATCATCTGATTTGTCTGATGTCAAGCTTTTACACAAACTTGAATATTTCTCTTCAATGAAACCTGCTGCGCTTAAATGAGACCATGCAAGAGAAAAATCACTGTAATACGGTGCAGACGCTGGAATAACGCACCCACTTAATTCGCCTATACCCTTACCGTTGAGTGGAATTGTCTTCAAAATCTTCTCGTCCAGTGTTTTGATTGTATTGATGTCTGCTGTTGTATATGCTGACGGAGCAAGCTTGGCCTGTGCATCTGGCATGTCGCCGGGCATGTAGCCATAGGTGTCGTAGAACTTTGCAAATGCACTTTGATATTCCTGTATTTCGTGGATTGTTGTCTGGACTTTTGCGCGTTCGACGAGTTTGCGGCCGCCAATAAGTGAGCCAATTAGCATTGCGACAACACACATTACGATTGACAATTCTACCAATGTAAATGACTTTTTTCCAACCATCTGTTGACTTATAGGAAAAGCATTTTAATAAAAAGCAATGAAAAATTCTGATTTGTGTTGGGCGCGGGGCGGAGCGGGTTTTTGCTCCGAGCGGGTCGGAGCGGAGCGGAGACAGGAGAGCGAGGAGGTTAAAAACC
>JAFSXL010000053.1 GCA_017444125.1 Rickettsiales bacterium
GAGGAGATGACAAACGGCGAGGGCGCGGCCTCGGGCTCGCACCACATAAAACTTGAAATTTATATTTTTAGTGTAGTGTCAAGCCAATGAAATTGTTCCTAATTTGCGCAGAAAAATCGGGCTCAAACATAATAAAACAGGTGCTTGAACGGCTACAAAAGGACGGCGCAAATTTGCAGGATATTGAAATGCGCGGCGTGGTTTATGATGATGTCGCAGCTGAATTCGGTATCAAACCACTGTTTTCGCCCAAGCAGATAGCTGTTTTAGGTATCGGAGACATCCTCACAAGCATTCCGCGGATTGTGTCAAAAATCAATCTGACAGCCAAAGAAATTGCCACTTGGAGCCCTGATTTAGTGCTCTCGGTGGATGCTTATGACTTCTGCTTTCGTGTGGTAAAAAAAGCCAAACAGATGGGCGCGCAGGCAAAGTTTGTACACATTGTTGCACCGAGCGTATGGGCCTATTGGAGCGGCCGTGCAAAGAATGTGGTGAAATATTTTGACCATTTGTTTTACCTCCTGCCATTTGAAAAAAAGTATTTTCCGAGCAATGACAAAGCCAAAAAAAAGGAAGAATGGGGCGACAAAAAATACATCTCACGGGACAATAATGAGGATATTGAAATTGCGGCGGATAGTGCTAAAACAGAGGTGCCAGAGTGGTTTTTGCAGGACATTGAAAGTTGTAAAAAAAGGAAGAAAGTTCAGACCATTAGATGTAACAATTTTACTGCAACTTTTGTTGGTTTTCCTGCAACTTTTCAGAAGCGCGATGAAAGCATTATTAAGGACAAAAAGCTGATTGGAATAACGGTTGGAAGTCGCCGCGGAGAGATTGAGCGTCACAAAAATATAATGTTGAGCACACTTGCAAGATTGCGCCTGATGGATAAAAATTTGCATTTTGTGGCGCTTGCAACGCCAGATTTTCACGAGGAATTGCAGCAGTTTTTCGCGCCCGTCAAGAACATTTCTGTCGTTAGCGATGAGGCAGAAAAGCGCAAGATGATACAAAAATGCCAGCTCGTCATATCAAAATCTGGGACAAATTCTATTGAAATCGGGGCGCTTGGCACGGCCATGATTGTCTACTATAAAGTTGCCAAAATAACTGCCATGTTTGCGCGCATGTTTGCAAAAATCAGGTTTGTGAATTTGTTCAATATCACTATGAATAGAATGGTTGTGCCAGAATTAATTCAAAATAACGCAACCGCTGAGAACATCGCGAATATGGCATATAGAATGATTAATAACGATAAAATTCTGGACGAACAGCTAATAAATATCAGGCATGCAATCTCAATTATGCAAAACCAAGATGGCGAACCGATTGAAATTATTTCAAATTCTCTAAAATGTATATTTAATGATTATGGAAATAAATGAAAACGATTTCAAAACAATAGAAAAGTATAACAAAATAGACGGCGAGGCAGTCGCTGCGGACATCAGGAGTAGATTGAAAGAGCTAATTGCTGGCGAGAGTTTTGTCCCGAAGATTGTAATTATTCAGGTAGGAAATGACTTTGCAAGTACAAAATACGTCAACCGCAAGAGGAAAGTAGCTGTGGAACTTGGTATAAATGCAGAAATCAAACACTTTGAGGAGAGCATCACAGAGGTGCAGCTACTGGCCGAGATTGAGAAAATAAACAATGATAATTCAGTGCATGGGTTTATCGTGCAAATGCCACTACCAGAACACATAAATACATTCAATGTACTGATGCATATCCGTCCTGACAAGGACTTGGATGGTCTGTCTCCACTCAATGCAGGGCTGTTGCACTATTCAAAAAGCGTGCCATATTCTGTGGAAGAGGCACTAAACAAGCAAGTTAATACTGGTGAGCTTGGCAAGACACTTCCATTCATTCCATGCACGCCGCTTGGGTGTCTGCATTTGATTACAAACATGATAAATCCGTCCGGGAAAAACGCGATTGTGTTCGGCAATTCAAATCTGGTAGGACGACCAATGGTGCGATTACTTACGCAAGCAGGTGCAACAACTACAACCATCCACAGCAGAAGTAGAAGTATAGACCATTTGCTGACACATGCAGATATTATTGTCTCGGCCACAGGCGCAGGAATTGACATTGACGCAGATGTCATCAAGCCAGATGCAATAATCATTGATGTGGCAATTCGTCCAGACGAAAACGGTGGAATTTGTGGAGATTTGAACTATAAAAAACTTGTTCTACAAAACCACATTACACCAGTGCCAAAGGGTGTTGGTCCAATGACAGTAGCATGTTTGATGTTAAACTCTTATCTTGCCGGATTGGCACATAATTAACCGCCAAAACCATTTATTCTAAATACAAATCTGTATGATGTGATACTTGGTAATCCAATCATTTGCATGTTGTTTCTTGTGATTATAATACCAACACGGAAGCAGCTGAAATCATACATTGTTCCAATACGGTAGTATGTAAAGTCGGGTTTTTTCCATCCATTCTGTGTTTGCATGCCTGATATGTTATAGTTCACAGATGCAAA
>JAFSXL010000054.1 GCA_017444125.1 Rickettsiales bacterium
TGCCTTCTTTTATACCGTTTTGGATGATATTACTACTAACATTCAATAGGTCAAAGTTTGGTATTTTCAAGTTCTGGATTATGACTATGCCCTTGCCATCAAGTTCATCTATAAATTTCACTGGGTTGAAGCCATATGACGAGATTGTTCCTTGTATTGACAGATAACCTTCCAGTGAGTTCCCGAGCACCTGTTTTAAGTCCAGTCCTGACATGGATATTCCCGCTTGAAATGCTGGTTTGCCGCGCAATGACAAACTTCCATCGGTGAGGACTTCACCTCCACCAATATTGAATTTGAAATTCTTGGTGTTAATCATTCCATCTCCCATGTTTAGTGTGCCGTTGATGTTGTCTATTGGTATTTTATTCTTCGTTTTGAGCGATTTTATATCCACATCCATTTTACCATTTATCCCCAACATTGACGGAATATTGTAGTCATGGTCATCATAAAATGTTTGCTTCAATGTGGAGTGCGTGGCCGTGGCATAATCCAACTCAAAATGCGTGATGTCTGACAAATCAATCTTTGTGGCCTTCAAATTGGCAAAGATGGAATATCTATCTTCTGATGTATTTTTAATACTAAAATCCAAGCTTCCATTTATGGCCGGTGAGTTAATCACAATCTCTGTGCGGAGGTAGTTTTTCTTCTCGGATTTGTCAACCAGAAATGCCTCAATCAAGCGCCCACCATAGCTTACATTGTTAAGGAATATCCTCTGTTTGATATCATCGCCCTCGTTTTCTGAATTATCCTTTTCAAACATCCATTTCCACAAAACTGCGTCTTGTTTATCAGATAACTGACGCGCAAAAAAGCTATTATATTGCGCCCTGTAAATCTCCGGCATGTTGAAGTAATTATCAATATTTATACCACTGATTTTCAACCTCTCACTTTTTACTGTCCTCTTTTTTACTATGTCGTATGTCAGCTCATTGTCATAGTTCAGCACATTGCGTTTGTCCACAAAACCGTTCAAATTTTTCAATCTAAATCCATTGGCAGACATTTGCAAATCACCGCGGAAAATATAGTTGTTTGAGTGCAAATTTGGTGAAATGTATTTAGAATTTAACAACTTTTTGAGAATGCCAATATCTTTTCCAACAACAACGAAATTGCCAATTTGGTTTGGTGTGTTCTTTATTTGTAAAGCATTGTTTCCACCAAACATTGCGCTCATTTCAAGTGCATTGAAGACATAATTATTCTTTTTCTTGGCAGCAAAAAGTTTCAAGTTATCAATTTTCACATCATTTAGTTTTGTCTCACGTATATTAACATTTGCATTTAGTTCTGCCGAATGCGTAGTACTAAACATAAAGTTTGCCACCTTTTCAAGTGAATTGACTTTTGCATAAATCTCATCAAATGAGCGCAACAAAATCTGTCCTCCCTTACCACTCATAAGCATAGCTTGTTCCTCCTTCGTCAGGCCAATGTCATTGTCTTTTTCGTCCTCGTCTTCATCAAAATCCTCTGTTGCGGAATTGTCCAAATTCAGCTTGTCAAAATCTATCTGCAAACTGTGTTTCGTAGTATTATATTCAAACTTTCCGCTATCTCCACTAATATTGATATTTCCATAAACTTTTCCAATACCATCAGCTTTGTTGTCTATTTTCCCGTTCACTTTCATGGTTTTGGTGAATATGTGTCTGAAAAAGTCATTTTCCAAGTGAATTCCAAGGTCATACATCAAGCGAGCAACACTATTTACACTGCACGAGAAGTTGCTATTATACCTTGCATTATACATATAGCAAACCAGATTGCCATTATTCATCTTGCCATTGACTTCAAAATTTGGCTTGTTTGGCCTGTCTATTGAGAAAAACAAGTTCATTTGCCGTTCACCATCAATATTCAAATCTGCCATGTATTTAATATATTTCTTCGTTTTGGTTGTCTCAAAATTATTGATAATTATCTCATCATACAGTTTTTTATTACCTTTCTCATCGTTGACGTAGATATTCAAAATCAGCCGTTTTGCTTTAAAAGAATAGGTTATATTTCCGCTTACCTTCTGGAAAACATCTTTGATTACATCATCAAAATTCTTGCTATATGGTACAGTTATATCCAACGACAACCTATCCATTGATGCTTTTTTACTGATTACGCCATAAACAATATTCTCACCGCTGCCTTCAAATTTGACCTCATCAATGGTTGTATTAAATCGGACATCTCCGGCTACTGCCTTCATGCCTAATAGACGGAAAGTCCATGTAGAGCTATCATCAAGGGTGATTTCCATTTTTTGCATCTTCTGCACCATGATGTTGCCTAAAAAGCCAAGTGGCATGATGCTTGCAATGATGGCTGTTCCAGATAATAACAAAATACCAAACAGTATTGTTATAAATCTGTGCATAAATAGCTTTTTGGGATGTTTAAAGCAGAAAAATAATATGCAAGTTGCAGCGTGGGCGAAGAAGGATTCGGACCTTCGAACGCTTTACGCGGGCTGATTTACAGTCAGCTGCCATTGACCACTCGGCCATTCGCCCTACACTGCATGGTGAAAATATTTATAATTATTGTCAAGGTTTTTATTTTAATTCCTACAAAACATTTTGATTGCGCGGCCGCAGGCCTTGACTTGTCAAGGGTGGAGGTGGTCGGCAGCGGCCGCGCATGCCAAAGACCCCGCACGTCCAGTGATGAAACTTGCTCTACGTGCGCAGGGGCTTTGGCGTAAAGACCCGCAAATTTTTAAATTTTTTTGAGGTTTATACTGCAACTTTTTTTCAAAACCCGTGTTGCGCCGCCCGAGGCCACGCCCTCGCCGTTTGGCACCGCTACGCTCCCCCTCGCTGCGCTCGTCGGCCAAACGCGCTCCGCGCCGCGCAACAAA
>JAFSXL010000055.1 GCA_017444125.1 Rickettsiales bacterium
CATTACAATATAAACTATTCCTCCAATGATACCAGAGAAGAGTAACATAAGAATTGTTTTTACGACTTTTCCAGCAGTCCATCATCTTTTTTCCATTGGTTTATTTTGATTTTCAGGATTGTTTCTGTCTCTGATATGAATTTTGTCACCCATATTTTATATGACTATTATAATAGATAATAAAAAAACAATCAAGAATTTTATTCTGTTATGCGTTGCACTGCTATAAGCCACGCCATCGCGGTTTGTATTTCGCTCCGCACTTCGTTTGTCGCACAAACGCGCTCCGCGCCGCGCAACACATAAACCTTGCAATTTAAAATCAACATGTCATCCAACTGTTGCTATGTTTGTCGCAGTTGATGTAAATAATTTAGAGATAGAATTTGCTATTTTGGATGATGCTGGAAAAATTACATCAAGATTTAGCATATCTGCACTTGATAAGAAGACAGGCGATCAATATACAACGGAAATAAGAAATGTTTTTGATTATTTGAAAATTGACAAGACAAAAATAAACTACGCTGCAATTTTGAGTTCTGTGCCAAAGTTCTGCCATATTTTGAAGGAGTTTTTTATAAGATACATCAAAATTGAGCCAGTTATAATTGAAAATTCATCCATTCCGCTTTCATGCGACAACATTGACAAAAACGATGTTCCAACCAGCATTTTGTCGGCTACTTATGCAACCACAAAGCTATATGGACCAAATGTTGTGGCCATAACTTTTGATGCAATCACGACGTTCGGTGTTGCTGTAAATGGCTCATTTGTTGGCTATACAATCTATCCTGGCAATGAGATTTTAGCCACTGTCATCCATGAAAAAATCACTGACTATCCAGAAATTGTGGTGCAGTCAACACACAACATCTTCGGGAAGAACAAATATGGCGCATTAAATTGTGGAATATTCAATGGCTCAATGGGCGCATGCGACAACATTGTGAATGGCATTTTGGAAGAATTCAAAAACAAGGAGTTCAAAGTCGTAGCAAGCTGCAAAAACCCAGAGCTGTTGCAGTACAGCAAAACCATCAACATCATAGATCAAGATTTGAATATCAAAAGCATTGTTGAGAGTGCAAAATATCAGCTGTTTGCATTATAGTTTTACAGTCATATAATCAGTTGTGCGAAGAGTTTTAAATGCAGTTTGTAAAATCACTTTTTTGGCGTGCATAGTGATATTCAACTGCTCGTTTGACATCCTTGAAGATGTGGTTTTCAACTTCACAAAAACAACTGATATTTTATCTCATGATGATATGTTGTCGGTTGTTAAAGATGTAAAAAAAATATCTGATACAAAAAGTGCTGATGTTATGGACCAAACGCCTACAATTCCGTCAGGGAAATCAGAAAAGGTTATGCCAGACATGGGACTAAATAAGACGTTGAATTTGGATTTTACAAACAGTTTAACACAACAAGTTTCAGCAACGCCGAATGTTAATTATTTAACGGGCCAGAAGACATACGAAGAGGCTTCCAAAGAAAAGGGCGGCTCCGCAAATGTTGATTTTATTGGCACAAGCACAGAAAACTTTAATATGTTTCTTGATGCACCGAAAGTTCAAAATATGCAGAAAGGCCCGATTGTTTATCCAGAAAAAATAGACATTCCTGGCCTTGATGGTGTATTGCCAATTGATTTGACAGCGCCATTTGACAGTAAAATCCATGATAGTTCAAATTTGAAAATATTCAATATTGTTGACATTAGCAAGTCGCCTTCAAATATCTTGGATAGTACTATGAACAGCAAAGTGCTTGATATTCTACCTTGAATTGTGTATTTTTTATTTTTATGTTGCGCGGCGCGGAGCGCGTTTGTGCGAGGAGCAACGCGAGGAGCGAGATACAAACCGCAAGGGCGTGGCCTCGGGCGGCGCAAAAAGAAAATTTTAACAAAGTATTTCATAGATATTGGAAATACCAAATGTTTTTAAGATTTTTGCTTCCAAGTTTTCCATTTCACGTTGTTCGTCTTTACTAATGTGGTTGTATCCAAGTGTATGTAAGGTTCCATGCACAAAAAGATGCCACAACCTATCATTGAATTGTTTGTTGAATTTTTCAGCTTCTTCTGCAATTTTACTATAACACAAAACAATCTCTCCAAGATAAAGATCATTGCCTACAAATTTATTCTCATTCTCAAATGAGAGAACATTTGTTATACCATCTTTTCCGTAAAATTTCTTGTTGTATTCAATCATAGTCGCATCATCAACGAAACTCACATTCACAAATGTTTTATTTGCTACAATACCAACACATCGCAAACATTCATTGACGATTTTCTTGATGTCGTTCCGTGAAATTGAATGGCCAGCCCAAATCTTGTCAACAAACTTATCTACTATGATCTTTGCCATTTTTATCTCAAATTTGGACACATGCAAGTTAAAATTTCATCTGGACTATAAACAATATTCGGATCAAAACCCTCACCCGTTAATCCACTTACTGTGCTTGGAAGAAGAAATAAAGCCAAAGTTTTTGGAGCAAAAAATAGACCAACACCAATTGCCGTTGTAACAACTTCTTGCCATTTTAATTTTCCATTTGTGAAAGCCCAAGCAGACATCATTATACTAAAAGTCGCAATAGAACGCCCTATTCTCCCTTGCATAAACATTATTACCTCACAAATTGTCGCAAATGCAGGATTTATCTCATTAACTCCGCATTTTAACGCAAATGCTGTAATTGAATAGAAAGCAAAAAAAACGCATGCAACTGATAATACTTTTAAGTTTAAAATTCTAAACAGAGCACACTCAATCTTCATCAATGTCTTTTCCAAAAAAGATAGCACATTGAAATGTTTTTTTGTAAAAATTTTATTTTCAATATCTATTTTTTTATTCATTGTTGATTTGTTTGGTGGTGCTTACCCGAGGCCACGCCCTCGCCGTTTGGCTGCGCCTCGTTCCTCGTCGGCCAAACGCGCTCCGCGCCTCGCACCACCAACTTCCACTAATTAGCATCCTTCATGTTATTGTCGTTGCCACCACTCTGCTGACCGTTATCACTTGAAGAGGAAGCACCACCAGCATTTTGATAAACCAATTTGCCAATCTCCATGGCTTGATCTTCAAGGTTTTTGACAGCATTCTTAATTTTCTCCAAGTCATCGCCATCTTTGCAGTCCTTGACTTCTTGGATGGCTTTCTCAACTTTGTCTTTCAAATCGCTTGTGATTTTGTTCTTATACTCATTCAATGACTTTTCAGTTGAGTAAATCAGCTGGTCGGCCTTGTTACGTTGCTCTGCAATTTCTTTGAGTTCCTTATCCTTCTCCGCATGCGCCTCAGCATCACGTCTCATGTTTTCAATATCAGCATCGCTCAAACCACCATCGCTCTTGATTGTGATGTTCTGTTCCTTTCCTGTGCCCTTATCTTTTGCAGAAACGTGCATAATACCATTGGCGTCAACATCAAAACTGACTTCAATCTGTGGCATACCACGTGGAGCAGGAGCAATGCCTTCAAGCATGAATTCACCCAACAGTTTGTTGTCACGCGCCATTGTTCTTTCACCTTGATAAACCTTAATTCCAACGCTTGGCTGGTTGTCTTCCGCAGTGGAGAAAACCTGTGATTTCTTTGCAGGAATTGTCGTGTTTCTCTCAATTATTTTTGTCATCACGCCTCCCATTGTTTCAATACCAAGTGAGAGTGGCGTCACATCAAGTAGAACAATATCCTTTACGCTACTGTCTCCCTGTAAAACAGCGGCCTGAATTGCAGCACCCATTGCAACTGCCTCATCAGGATTTACACCTTTTGATGGCTCTTTGCCGAAGAACTTTTTAACGCTCTCCACAACGGCCGGCATTCTTGTCATACCACCAACAAGCAGCACCTCATCAATGTCGCTGGCTGACAATTTAGCATCTTTCAAAGCATATTCACAAGGTTTAATTGTTCTGGCAATCAAGTCCTCGGTTAATGCCTCAAACTTTGCACGTGTAAGTTTTACATTCAAGTGCTTTGGCCCAGTCGCGTCAGCCGTAATATATGGCAAATTGACATCAACTTCTGTCCTTGAAGACAATTCAATCTTCGTTTTTTCAGCTGTCTCCTTCAACCTCTGGCAAGCAAGAGGGTCTTTTGACAAGTCAATTCCTGGGTTTTGTTTGGCAAACTCATCAATCAAATATTGCTGGATTTTTTGGTCAAAGTCCTCACCACCTAAGAACGTATCACCGTTTGTTGAGAGAACCTCAAATACTCCACTTCCGAGTTCCAGAATTGATATATCAAACGTACCACCACCAAGGTCAAATACGGCAATTTTCATGTCTTTATTCTGCTTGTCTACACCGTAAGCAAGAGCAGCTGCGGTTGGCTCATTAATTACACGCAAGACATTCAATCCTGCAATCTTACCAGCATCCTTAGTTGCTTGTCTTTGTGCATCATTAAAGTAAGCAGGACATGTAATAACTGCATCCTTGACTGGTTCGCCGTAGTAGCTTTCAGCTGCCTCTTTCATCTTTGTCAATACATATGCACCAATCTGGCTTGGAGCGTAGTCCTTACCACGAGCAGATACCCATGCATCACCGTTTGATGCCTTGACAACCTTGAATGGAAATGTCTTTTTTGCTGCATTAACCGCCTCGTCATCGTATCTACGACCAATCAATCTTTTGGCTGAGAATATAGTATTTTCAGGGTTTGTCACTGCCTGACGTTTTGCAGGAGCACCAACTATTGGCTGGTTGTTTTCATCAAATGCCACAAACGAAGGAGTTATACGTGCACCCTCACTGTTCTCAAATACTTTCAAGTTGCCATCAATCATTGCCGAGCAGCATGAATACGTTGTTCCCAAGTCAATACCAATAACTTTTGCCATAAAATTTTTCCTCTAACATTGATTTAAATAGTTTGTTATTTTTTTTTTCAAGGGTTAGATATATCAATAGCAATCGTCCCAAAATATTTCTTATAAGTATTCAACAACTTAACGACTGCCATGCTTGTGGTGCTGTCTGGGAGTGTAAATAGCTTCTCCTTGTATTTCTCAACATTATTCTTCCCTACGCCAGCAAGATCCTTATATTTCTGCGCGACTTGGAAAATCTTGGTAGACATTTGCTTGTCCTTCACTTGTGTGCTGTAAAAATTGCGATATATCTTGAAATTTATCTGTTTATTTCCGACTTTTCTGTCATCAAAGTTGCTCTGCAAGGACATAGTTTGTGCGTATTTATAAATCTCTGGTGCGAATGCAGTTTTCTTGATAACATCAAAACTCACACCTCTGATGCAAGATTTCTTTGCCTCATCACGCTTAGTTTTATCTCCTGTGCCGTATTTTCGCTCAGTATCTATCACTTCAAATAATAACCTTTTGTTATTTTTCAACAGTTGTTTTAGAATGCCAAGCGTGAAGTATCCACATCCCTTTGAGGCCTTTTGCAGGTTTTCACCGAACATGATTGCGCGATATTTTCTGCCATTGAATTTGATAAACAGATTACCATTCTCCAAAAATAAATCCTTGGTGTATTCGCTCAATGTTGGTATTGTATCAACGCAAACACAGTAATCCGTATTCCTATATTTTACAAAAATGAACCCATATTTGTGGTTTTTGTTATACTGGAAAATTGCATAAGGAAATTTTGAAATTCCTTTTTTACCAAGTATGTCCAAAAAGTCCTGTTTGTTCTCTGCAAAAGAAATATCAATATTGTATTTTTTATTATATCTTGCTATCACTTTTTTCACTTGTTCGGGATAAATCGTCTCACCGTCAAGAATATTTCCACTGTCATTTAGGACTGTTCTATCAGTGTTTATCGTCTGCTTTATCTCAGTTTTGACTGGTTGTTGTTGCGTAAAAATGCATCCAGTAATACAAATAGCATACACAAAAAATACAGTTAAAATTCTAACACTACTCATACTCAATCATTATCATCTTTTCAGTTGGCCGCGAGTACTGCAATGACTGTCGCAGCAACTCTTCAAGCAGATCGGTATCAACCTTCTGTGCACTTAAAAGTTTTATTACCCGCTCAATTTGGTCGCGTTCTTTCTTAATCCTAATCAGTTCGCTATATTTCTGATTATATATCCGTTTGTATTTGAAATAGTTGATTGGTGTATTCTTCCCACGAAAAAGCATTGCAATCACAAGCAAATTGGCGATCACGATAACAAATATATGTTTTTTGTAGCAAAACCTCATGGAAGAAAAAATTAAACAATTTCTAAAAATTCTGACGGCAGCTCATTATTATACATCGTGTCAAGCCACTTCAAAGCTGTCAAAACCTCTGTGTTATCCTGAATTTTGTTGTTATCAAGATAGTCATTTATACCAGCATAATCACTCGCAAATTTTCCGCCGTTGACTTGTGTTATTTCTTCAACCTTCTTTTTGACGGCATCATTATCTACAAATGCGACATTGCTTACATAACCATTGACACGCTTGAATGTCTTCATGAAGTCCTTATTTGCAAGCTTTGCAACAACATCATCAACAACCACCATCTTATCTTTATCAAGCAATTTAGCACAAATAGCAACTATTTGCTTGATGTTTTTTGTGTCTTTATACAAATCTTCAAGCACCTTTTGATACCTCTTCACAAACAAACTGTAAATGTCTGCGCGCTCCCTAATTATGCCAAGCATGGCGCTTTTCTGGTGGCTATAAATAATATTCACCACATCATCCATCCTTGCTTTGACTTTATACTTATCACCGCTACCAGTTGGCTGTTTGCCTTGTTGATACATCACTAAAATGTAGGTCATTCTGTCAATAAACGTAAAATAATGCTTGGCTTCAAGCTCGTTTTCAAGCTCCTGCACGCACTCATCTTTGTTGTAATTCCTGGTGTCCTCGCATGATTTCACAAATTCAAGATTGTATGGATTGAACCTGTATTTGAAATAATACGCACCAATCACCCCTTGCAACTCTGGAAATTCCGCCACCACGCCAGTTACCAAGTCAAGTTTTGTGTCCCAGATGAGCTGTTTAACAACTTCAAGAGCGGCCTTGTCGCTGATGACCGCCTCTGCCAATTCCTCCTGCTTTTTGAGATAATCCCCCCAGCTGATGTCATCAATGAAGGTTCTTGCGGACAAAATGCTTTTCAACTTTTCCTTGTCATTTTTGATGTTCTCGTCAAGCTGCCAGTAGTATAATGCATCATCCAAGCGCGCATTGACAACCTTCCTGTGACCTCTGACGATGCTGTCTCTGGCCTTGTCAGCGGTTATTTTGTCGCCGAAAATGAGGAATT
The DNA here is from genome assembly GCA_017444125.1 of Rickettsiales bacterium. GTDB lineage: Bacteria > Pseudomonadota > Alphaproteobacteria > Rickettsiales > Deianiraeaceae > UBA4311. The sequence goes on from JAFSXL010000055.1 coordinate 7,292, forward strand.
TTATCTCTTTTTTGTCGTTCGGGCGGAAGACAACATAGCGCTGGTTTTCGCGCAGGACAAGCTCAATCAGCTCAAATGGCAGCACATTAAACCGCGCGTCAAGTGTGCTAACCATTGGCCCTGTGCAGTATTCACTCATGCCGGCGATTTCCTCCATGAGCTTTGTGTTTCTGTATTCTTGCCCTTGTTTTTGCGCAAAGTTGTCAATCTCACTTTTGACAAAATCAAACCGTTTTTGATAATCAATTTCAATCTGCTCGCGTGTAAGAGTGCTAAAATAGTCATCAAAACCGCCGCATTTTACAAAATCAAACTTGTTGATGCATGTTCCGTTTGTCAATTCAATACCGTGGAATTTTCCGCTCAAAACTTTGTTATCAATGCATGCAAACAGCCCACGGATTGGCCGCAACCAGCGCACTTCAAGTTGTGGATAACACATTGTGCGCGGAAATGTTTTTGAAAACTCTTTCAATGTTTTGTCAATGAAATCAAGCAGTTGTTGCTTGGTGATTTCAGCATTTTCCAGCTTCAAAACCAGACGATTTAGTGTAATTCCGACAAAAATGTTCTCACTTTTGACAGTAATTCCGAGTGTTTTGAGTTCCTTTTCTGCAAACTGTTTATAGTCCGCCGCAATCTTTTTTTGCAGGGTTGCTGGCAGCTCCTCACTGAAAATTTCAAATATTGCATTTTGCATGCTTCATAGGATTAGTAATTTATTAATTTGCAAGTGGTGAAATCTGCAACTTTTGCGCGGCCGCAGGCCTTGACTTGTCAAGGGCGGAGGCGGTCGGCAGCGGCCGCGCATGCCAAAGGCCCCGCACGTCCAATGGTGCAAAGTGCTTTTCGTGCGCAGGGGCTTTGGCGTACAGACCAGCAAATTTTTAAATTTTTTTGGAGTTTCAAAAGTAATGTTGCGCTGGGCGGAGCGAGTTTGGCCGATGAGCGGAGCGAGGCGCAGCCAAACCGCGAGGGCGTGGCCTCGGGCGGCGCAACATATTTCTTCCGGGGCAGCAATTGACAATTAATTTTAGTTTATTCCCACACAAATGTATATGAGAATTTCAGTATTGGCCCTATCGTTGCTGCTTGTTAGTTGTAGATCAGATATAAAGAAAAGTAAAGAGTTGTCTTATGATAAAAGTGATTTTGTAGAGATAAGTAGCGTTGTTCCAGATGTCGTTTATGATATTCGTTATCATTCGTCCTACAATTTTACAGGCAAACCAATTGATGGATATAAAGCAAACAGAGCTTATTTAACAAGAAAGGCCGCATATGCATTGAAAAGAGCTGCGGATAAATTGAGAAGTAAAGGATACAGAATTGTAATTTATGACGCGTACAGACCGCAAAAAGCAGTTGACAACTTTGTCCGTTGGATGAATGATAAAAATGACGTGGGCAATAAAAGCTTTTATCCTAACATAAAAGACAAACTCGCGTTAATAAGTGGTGATTATGTAGCTACAAAATCAGGACACACACGAGGAAGTGTTGTTGATATGAGTATTGTAAATGTTGAAGGTTCTGCGGTAGATATGGGCGGAACATTTGATTTGTTTGATAAAGTTAGCAACCGCGATTATGCCAACTTAACATCAAAACAAAAGGCAAACAGAAAATTGCTTAAAGATGTAATGGTTGAAGCTGGTTTTAAACCTCTTCCATCTGAATGGTGGCATTTCAGATTAATTGATGAGCCATATCCGGACACATATTTTGATTTTGATGTGGAGTAAAATTTAAAAAAAATGTGTTGCGCCGCCCGAGGCCTCGCCCTCGCCATTTGGCACCGCTACGCTGCGCCTCGCTCCATCCGCCCTCGCTGCGCTCGGGCTCCGCTCGGTGGCCAAATGCGCTCCGCGCCGCGCAACACATGATTTTTTTGTATTTGACAAACCTTGAAAAAAATGATAAAATCTGTGTGTTTTAATATGCCAAGACACATGGGAAGAGGTACGGGATTAGCAAAACTTGCATTAGGCATGGGTGCATTACGAGCAGCAAACACGGCAGCCCGCGCCGCCGCATGGTCGTCTTATCCAAGATACCCATATGGTTATAATAACTACTACGACCCATATTATTATGGTGGCGGATATTACGGATACGGTTATGGGTCAAGTAGAGGAGCTAGTTGGTTTATTGCTGCATTTTTAGTTGCAGTAGCTGGCGCTTGCTGTTTGTTAATCCCAGGCATTGCAGGAATAATTTGTTGTGGAGTTGGAATTGCAGCAGCTCTTGGGCTAATTATCGGAGGAATTGTAGCTGCAAATAGTACGCCTTCTACCGTTGTTGTGCGTAATGGCAATAATCCAAGCAAATTGCAAGAACAATCACAGGAGCAATCAAAATCGCAGAATAAAGGAAATTATGCAGAAAAATCGCCAGTTAAATATGCAAAACCACAATCAAAAGAAAAGCAGATATGCACCACTGGCAAAGAAAACTATTTCTCTGGTTATAGTGTAAAAAGTGGCAAAAAACCTCAACAAATGGGAATTGTAATCAGTAATGATAAGTCAGCAAAAAGTGGCCTAAAAGAAATAAATATTAAAAATCA
>JAFSXL010000056.1 GCA_017444125.1 Rickettsiales bacterium
AAGGGCGGCGTTGGCAAAACAACGTTAGTTCACAATATTGGTGTAGCGTTGGCTACAAAGGGACAAAAAGTTTTACTCATAGATTTTGATAGCCAGAGAAATCTAAGCGCAAATGTTGCTGGTTTTGGTGATAGTGTTGAATATAAAAGTATATTAAAAGATGACGAAACAGATGAAGAGATAGAGCGGTCTTTTGAAGAGCTTGAAAAAAGGAGTACAAAATGGGAGGAATTTGAGAAAACGTATGCATCATTTTTAGATGTGTTTGCTAAAAAGGATAAACCGGTTTTTAAATATACAGCATATGATAAAAGGGCAAAAAATGTGGATTTGTTTGATTGTTTGGGGAAAGGCGATAACCAAGATAGTTATTTAACTCTTATTCGTGGAGACATTAAAGCCATTAATGACATAGAAAAAATGGTACAGTCAGATTTGTTTACAAGATATACTGATACTACACTTTCTAATTCATATAAAATACAACAAGTGCTTGTTGATTTGTCTTATCAGTACGATTTTATTATAATAGATACTGCACCAAGTTCCGTAAGCTTATTGAATGGATTGTTGGTACAGGTTTGTGATTACTTTTATACACCATTTCAGCCCAGTTTGTCTTCATTGCAGGCTGTCCAAGGCATGGATGACGTGATTAGTCAATGGAATGATGGTTTGAAATTTTTAATTTCTGGTTCCAATGGTTTAAGAGATAAAGCAGTATACTTGGGTTGTCTTGTGAATATGACAAAGAAGTATAAAAACCAAGGCAACAAAATTCCAAGATATAATGTGGAGCAGAAAGAAAAACTAAATAGCGCCTTACAAAAATTTGTTAAAAACAGGTTTATCAATATATTAGATGATTTTACAAAGTATTTTCCAGGTCAGACACCCTTCATTATCAATGATGTAAGACATTTTACAGGTAAGCTTGGTAATATTGCTGAAAAAAACGGAATGAGCGTTTATGAACTAACGAGTGAAATTGCTGGACTGAACTTGGATGACGAAAGTAAGGATGACTCATATGCACTTAACTTTCAAGATTTTAAAAGAACAATCTCCCAAATCGCTGACGGCTTCATCAAACTAAAATAAACCTGTTTTAGTTTTTGCATTCTTGCAAATAAAAAAACACTTTCAAACTTGTTTTGATTAGTTAATGCTAACTGGGCTTAGGATTGAAAATATCTTGCTAATGGATAAAACAACCATCAGGTTTGATGATGGTTTTTCTGTTATCACTGGGCAAACGGGTGCAGGAAAGTCAATCTTGCTGGATAGCTTAAATATCATCCTTGGTGAGCGTGCTGGCACGGCGATATTGCGCAATCCAGATAACCATGGTGTTATTGTAGCTACATTTGACATTGACAACCCAGAACTGTTGGAAACGCTGGCAAATGGTGGATTTATCTCCGCGGGCGATAGGACAATCATAATCAAGAAAATCATTACCAAAAACGGCAGCAAGATCTTCATAAATGATATCCAGACAACCATTCAGTTTGTTGGCGCAATTTCTCACTATTTGGTGGAGATTTACAGCCAATTTGAGCAGACAGATTTATTCAGCATAAAAAAGCACCTTGAAATTCTTGATAAATTTGGCAATTTAGATGCTTCCCTTCAAAAAATGAGTGAGCTATACATCCAAATGCAAAATGCGCAGGAAAAATACGATAAAACGCGTTTAGAAATTGAACGGCAAAAAGAGAACGCAGAATATCTCCAATCATTTGTGGATGATGTGCGGGCACTAAATCTTGCAAGTGGGGAATATGACGAGCTTGTCAACAAGAAGAAGACAATGACAGACATCAGCAAGGTGGCGACATATATTTCTCGGGCAAATGGGTTGTTTGGGGAGACAAAGCTTGGGGCGGTAATAAACAAAGTCCAGAATGACTTGCTTCACGCACAGGGAGACATTGGCGAGGGTGGGCTAAATAAGGAGATAGATAATATTAATGACATGTTGGAAAAGCTATACAATGATTATCAAATTGCAGGAGAGACGCTCAATGACTTGGCAGAGCGCAACCATTTTGATGAGGGAGAACTTAACGATATTGAAGATCGTATTGCATGCATCAATGAAATAGCAAGGAAATATCAAACTACGCCAATGGAATTAAGCAATCAGTTTGTGCTGGCGCAAGAAAAACTGCAAAAAATCGAGCTGTCTGATGAAATTTTACAAAAATTGTCTTCTCAATTAGAACAAGTTAGTAATGAGTATTTTGCGTATGCTAATGATTTGCGCGAAAAACGTAAAGCAAATGCAAAGAATTTAGAAAAGATTGTTTTAGAAAAACTGTCTGCATTAAAAATGGATAAAGTTATTTTCTATACATCGTTTGAAGATGCAGAACCAACGGCGCATGGAATTGATAAAGTTGTCTTTTTTGCATCCATGAACCCCGGACTGACGCCTGCACCAATTCACAAAATTGCGTCAGGTGGTGAGCTATCACGGTTTATGTTAGCATTTAAGTCGGCGCTTTGCACAAGCCAGACGGCATCTACCATGATATTTGACGAGATTGATACGGGTGTTAGCGGTAGTGTGGCATTTGCTATTGGTAAGGAAATGCAGAAGTTGGCGCAAACAACTCAACTTATATGTATAACCCACAACTCCCAGACAGCGGCTTGCGCACAACATCACTTATTTGTTGCCAAAGAGCAAACCCTTGAAGATACGAAGACAATCGTGAAAACCCTCTCCCCAGATGAGCGAGTTCATGTAATTGCAGAAATGGTTTCCAGTGATGAGATAACCGATGAGGCAGTAAATAATGCCAAACGATTGATAGAAAAGGCAAATGAGTGAAATGATGGGATTAAATAGATAAATGATTGGATTGCGCCGCCCGCGGCCACGCCCTCGCGGTTTGGCTGCGCCTCGTTCATTTCTACCAAATACACTCTACATCACACAACCAATCACCACATTATTCCAACATTCAATGTCAAGATACCAAACGACATCTTTGGTTTCCATGTGTTTCCACCACTGGCTGTCTTGAAAGCATTGCTTTTCAATTTTGTCAACGGAATAATCGTCCAGTAATGATCATATTGCAATCTGATAAAGAAATCACTGGCAAAAGCATACTCAATGCCAGCACCAATACCTCCAACAAGGTTAAAAGTTGTTTTGGATTGACCAGACAAAAGTTTCCCAACATCGTTTAGATACTTATGCGTGATACCATATGTACTATTTTTCATGTTCGTGCGAATTGCATTTATAGCAACACCATCTGTCATGGAAAATGAATGTCCTACACGTACCACACCAATATTAACTTTACCATATCCGCTGAAACCATATTTTGTTCCACCAAGACGCAAAGATATGCCAAGTAGGTCTTTTAGTTTGGTTTTATATTTCATACCAGCCAATCCATTTTGTGTTTTTATATCAGCATTGTCTGTCATAGTTCCTGTACCCATGTCTTGATACATATAACTAATACCTGTCTGACCGTTATATGTTGTGGCCTTTCCACCAAGCCAGTGATAGAAAATTTCAGGCGCAATAAAGAAACCTTCTGGTTTGTCCTTGAAATAATGTTTGAAACCGAGCCCAATGTTAAAACCGTGTCCCCATTTAGCTCCACTTTTGGTTGCTTCCCTATATCCACAATTGGCGCAGAATGCCGTGCTTGCCGGATTAGATAAACTCAAATTTGGTTTAATCAAACCACTATAACCACCAAATACGTAAGGAATGTTTAAGCTTTTTGGGGCCGCCTTAACTCTTCCTCTGCTTGAATTAAACTTGAAGTTCTCCTCTTCTTGAACAACTTTTTTCTGCGGCGCAACAACTTGCTGAACTTGCTGCGGTTGTTGTTTCTTTTTCATTCTGACAATAATTGTGTTTTTCACAACCTTATCTTCTCCTTCACAGCATCCTTCACCGTCGTAGCACTCGCCATCATAAGAGCCACTCGTGTTTGTCTTTACAATCGCGCCCTGTCTTTGTGCACCATTATTTATCTGTGTAGCATTCTTTCTGATATATTGTGTTTCGCGCGTTGCGTGTCTCGTATCATCCAAATCAAGGTCTGCCACAGCATATTGAATACCAGGATTGTCCGTGTAATAATAGCTACTTGAACCATAATATGCACTTGCGGTTTTGTCTGCAAAACAAATGCCAACGACAGAAAATATCAAACAAGTTAAACATCTCAAATTCTTATATTGTGACATAAATAACTGAACGTATTTTATCAAAAATTAATGAGTTGTCAAAAAGTTTTGATGATGTTTGCAATAAAAAGTTTTTGGAGGAAAGCAATTTTTGGTTTTTTTATTGTTGTTGTGCGGCGCGGAGCGCGTTTGGCCGACGAGGTACGAGGCGCAGCCAAACGGCGAGGGCGTGGCCTCGGGCAGCACAACATCATTTTAGCTTTTTTTATTATATTGACACTCATCACTCTGTGGAATGACGCCATTGATACCACAATCAACGCATGAAAATGAATTCCCGCAGTTGCAAACAGCTTTCACGTTCGGATTATCTATCGTAAAACCACTGAACTCCAAACAGTCCTGGAAATCAATTTTGCCGCCGTTTAGATATTTTAGTGATGTCTCATCAATGACAACATAGACATCTTTTGGTGTGATGTTTTTCTTCTTTCGCATGAGAACAACTTTATCCATTTCGCCAATATAGTCGTCCATGAGAATGTGATATTGCATGCCCGCACAACCACCACTGACAATCATAATACGGATAAAAATCTCTGGATTGTCGGCTTTTAGTTCTTTTATTCTAGCACTCGCGCCTCTCGTGAGCTTAAATGTAGTTATCAATTTATTCGCAAATTGTCTCTCAGTAACAGTCATCAGATAATTGATTGCTGTCAACATCTAATATGCAAGTAAAAAAACAACCCTCACGCCGATACCAAAATACAATTTTGTGAGGTTCGACGCTTGGGTTGTTCTCTTCTCCCCCTTTCTTTTTTAAACAAGTTGTAAAATAAAATAATCAAATAAAATTATTTCGTTTTACACAAGCAGTTTATCAAAATAAAAAGTCATGTCAAGTAGAAAGATAAATTTTTTTGTTGTGCAATTTTTTTGCGCGGCCGCAGGCCTTGACTTATCAAGGGCGGAGGCGGCCGGCAGCGGCCGCGCATGCCAAAGGCCCCGCACGTCCAATGGTGCAAAGTGCTTTTCGTGCGCAGGGGCTTTGGCGACAGACACGCTTTTTTTAACATATATTGCAAATTAAAACAACTAAAAAAATTACATAGAAAACTTTATTTAAAGATAAAAATGAAACAACCAAAAGATGATGATAGATACGAAGTTAACAATCCGCATATCACAAAAGGACAGCACATTATTCCAGCAAATATTATTAAAAAATGGAAACAAAAAGACAAAGATGGTAGATTGAAATTGTTAACACAAATAAAATTTACACCAAAAAGTGACCCAAAAATACAATGGTTTTCTGATGAACGAATGGATGATTTTTGTGTTTATCATAGGTGGAGCCAAAGCTTTGAAGTTTATGCAAATGAAGTTGTAGAACAACCATTTTTTAAATTAATAGATGAGTTAGAAAAAGATGAAAGAGATATTATAAAGTTTGATTTTATAAAAGACAGACAAACTTTAACAATTATAAACTATGATGAACTGATAAAAAGAAGAATTTATTATAAGTTTAATAACTCAAATGTAGATTGTGAAGCAGTAGTGACTAAAAATTTTACGCAAGAAGAGCAAGAGGAATTAGAGTATAACCATATTGGTTATATTGCAAATAACAAAATGATTGGCCTTGAGTGGCTGGGATACTGGGGTAAATGTTTATATCATGAAAAAAGTGCTGAACGTGGCACTAGAAAATCAAAAGAGCATCACGATTGGTTTTATATTAGAATACACGATAAAACAAGTAGATTTGTTCTGCCTGATAATTGGGACGATCTGCAAATCGTCAGCGTTTCACCACATAGTATTTTGATTTCACAATATTCTATAAACGTTTTAGGTCAAGAAATTGATTTAAACAAACTAGATATAAATAATCCAAATTGTAAAGATGTCGTTAGTTTTGTTGATATTATAAATAAAATAGCATTATTCGTCTATGACAAATGGCTCATCCGTTGATTTAGGGTAAAAAGATGTTGCGCCGCCCGAGGCCATGCCCTCGCCGTTTGGCACCGCTACGCTGCGCCTCGCTCCATCCGCCCTCGCTCCGCTCGGGCTCCGCTCGTCGGCCAAACGCGCTCCGCGCCTGCGCAACATCACACTTTATCACTCAACCTTAATGATTTTTTATTTTGTTATTCATTAAAAATTGACAATTTTTAATTTAATTATTATAATAGCAATAATGTTTTAAATGTTTTTTGATATGAACCAACAATCACGAGAAAAACAGCTTGCAGCCGCAATAACTGATTTCACAACAGCACATCCGGATCTTCAATTTGAACACGTTGGCGTAGAACAATGTTTGCCCGATTTGTGTGTACGATTAAGAACACAAGGCAAGAATGTGGTATTTGGAATGTTGGACGATGGTAATGGAAATTATAAACAAATACGTTTTCATGTGGGAAATCTCAATTTTAAGAGCGAGGAATATACCAACGAACATGCTTTGGATTTCAATACATGCAAAGACGCACTCTTTGCTGCTATAAATAAAGCAGCCTCCATCAATAATAATAACGAAATATCGTTAAATACACCAACAAGAAACATTACGCTGTATCCTGGTTTTGTTGCGCCTTGACAATAATCTAAACCCTCTTCCAGTCAATTATCATTTCTGATGAGTGATAGTAAGAGCAGAAGTAAAAATAGTAGGACAAAAAAAACCAAGCAAGATTGGTTGGAAAAAATACTTCTTTCCAATGGTATAGACGGGCGCTCAGCAAAGATTGCTTGTTCAATCAAAAACAACGTGATGATTGTGGCGTATGCACTAATTCTCACTTTCACCTTCAAGGCACTCTTCTATGACAACTTCAAAATACCATCTGGCTCAATGAACCCACTACTTCTCAATGGCGACAGGGTGCTGGTCAACAAGTTCCATTATGGATATACCAGATTTTCTTTCCCATTTGGGTTAATAAAATTCAAAGGACGCATCCTATCCAACCGTACACCACAGCGTGGAGAGATCGTGGTTTTCAAGCTCCCAAAAGAGGAGGATACAGACATTTTCTATATCAAACGCGTTATTGGTCTTCCGGGGGACAAAATCCATGTCAAGAAGGGAATGTTGTATGTCAATGACAAGCCGGCCACATATTACGAGCAAGGAATGCTTGATGCCGAGAGCGCAACAAACCATAATGCTTTTCCATCCATGAAATATACTGAGGTCAACAGCAATGGATATTCATATAGTGTGCTGGTGAGCGATCCTCGTTCGTTGGCCGGTAATACAGGAGCATATATTGTTCCAGAAGGTCATTACTTTATGATGGGGGACAACAGAGACAACTCAAAGGACAGTCGCTTTTCTGACTTTGGGCCTATACCTTTTACTCATATAATTGGAAGAGCGGAAAGAATATTCTTCTCCACGGCAAACGGGCAGTTTAATTACAATAGAATATTTGCAAACATTCAGGCAATTTATAATGAGGAGTTCGACTTAGAGAATTAGTGTTGCGCCGCCCGAGGCCACGCCCTCGCCGTTTGGCACCGCTACGCTCCTCCTCGCTTCGCTCGGCGGCCAAACGCGCTCCGCGCCTGCGCAACAAACATTTTCGCAACAAAAAAAATCATCTAAAACAAATTTGCATTTCATAAATTTTTTGATAAAATATAAACCATAAATATGGTTGTAACAATTTGTTTCTATATCACGGCTGGCCTTCTCGGACTATTTGGTTTGGCCCTAATTGCTGCATCTATCGCTTCACTCATTCACAATACACGCCGCGACCGTCGTGTAAAGCAATATACAACAGGACATCAAAGTGAAACACCATCAAAAGAAAACCAACTTGTTAAAAATGATCACCAAATTATAATAAATCAACCTGGATGCAACCATCAAAAGGCCACAATCGGTTATATTCCGTATAATTCACCAATAAACGTTAACCGAACAATTCAAGCAAATACTGGAAATAGGGCAGAAAAATCAGCAAACCACAAATCAATAAAAAACAAAACAAATACATCCAAAATTCAAAGGAACAATGCTTACAACATAAACAAACATAAACATATTCCAAAAGCTAAATTTAAAAACAAAAATGTCAAATCTAATTATAACCAACGAATAATACAATACACATATCGGCACAATAATTTTACTTGAAAATAAAAAAATCCTCCCATCCACTTCTTGTGATGCACTCGTAGCTCAGCTGGATAGAGCAACTGCCTTCTAAGCCGTAGGTCATGCGTTCGAATCGCATCGAGTGCACCATGTTTAGATGTCAATAGTAGAACTTTTCGTCATATTTGCAGTTGCTGCGCTGGTTCTTCGGCCAAAGGATTGGCAACTTTGCATTAACAAATTGGTTAAATTCACTCGTCGCATTCGTGGTTATCAACAAACTTTTCAACAGATGATATTTGAAAAACTAAATTTTGATGTTGATAATGTTGAAAAACCTAAAAAACCTGACTTTTTCCCAGAGATTGATGTTTCTAATGTCAAAAATGTAGAAAAAAACATCAAGAAGAAACCAAGTAAAAAAGTGCATAAAACCAAGATTTCAACAAAATCTACAAAATCAACAGACAAATAGTAGTAATAGTAAAATAAAAAATTTATCTTTTAATTATCTCTATTATCTACTTAGTTGTTGCTCCACATAAGACCATACCTTTGCAATGCAAATTATTAATTCTTAAATATAGAGACAAATGTGAGTTGATTTTTTATGGTGAAAATGTTTACTGCGCGGCCGCAGGCCTTGACTTGTCAAGGGCGGAGGCGGTCGGCAGCGGCCGCGCATGCCAAAGGCCCCGCACGTCCAATGGTGCAAAGTGCTTTTCGTGCGCAGGGGCTTTGGCGTAAAGACCCGCAAATTTTTAAAT
>JAFSXL010000057.1 GCA_017444125.1 Rickettsiales bacterium
GCGCAACACTAAATTACATTAATATACGGCTCACCACGAAAATTCACAACATTATTGAACTTGTTTTTACAAACACTTAAAGTTTTGTTGCATCCAGCAAAAATCTCGTAATTATCACCAATTTCAACCAATTTTGTATTATGTAGCAGATAAATCTTTCCATCCGCCTCATCCTTGATTTGCATGGTAATACCTCGCAACTTTCCACTTAAAAACTTGATTGTCCCGTATTTATAATATCCAACAGGCACATTCCTATTTTCTCTGTGATTTCCAACAATACAGTCCGAAGAAATAATTTCCAATATTGTTCCACTTGCTTTATATTCGTTGGGGTTCACGCCACATTTGATACTTCCCAAACACTCACGGCAAATTGGTGAAAATAACGAGCTATTTGAATAATTCAACTTGGCAACATTGGAACTAACAGTAATCTCCAACAAAACTCCATTTGCAGTGATATTATCTACAAACCCACTGAATATTGCTACGGTATTTTGACAGATGATATTATCCGCATCCATAACATGATTTCTTGTATCAATGGTCGCCAAATATACTATAATTTTGGCATTCAAGAGCCGTTCTAATTCAATATTATCCTTGTTAATGAACTGAATTTTGATGTTATCAATTTTATCCAAATCATTGAAAGAGATGTTATTAATAAACTGGCAGCTTTTGTATATCTTATCATTAAAAACCACATTTTTGTCGCAAGATGTAAAGTTGATTGTTCCCGTATTTGTAGCAAAGTCAATCAGATAAAACTTGGCACTGTCATTTTGTGTGTTGGGTATAAACATAAAGATACTATAAAACCACTTCTTCAAGTTTGAGCTCTTCAATTTCCACCTTATTAAAACTACGTGGCTGGAATTTCAATTCATCACTGCAAAAATGCACGTGCACCATGAAATCTGCCGTTATGCTTATCACGCTTCCATCGGCTGGAATGTGCTCTTCGCCAAATGTAATAAGTCCATTTTGGATAGTATAATTATCAGTAGAAATTGCATCTCCATCAACAAAAACAATTGCATTTGAGACATTATACACGGCGCGCTTGAAAGAATAACTTTCATATGCATAATTTTTGTAGATTTGGAACTTCGCCTGCACGCCGTCTGCGGTATAGAGAAACTGTTCGTCAATGTGATTGTCATGAACGTCCAAGAAATCAAACGCGCTTGCTCGTCCATTGCAGAGCAAAAACAGCGACTGCACCTTGGCAAATGCCTCGCGCGAGCAAAACTTGTGATTAAGATTATAACGCAAACGTGGCGCGAACCAGTTATTCTGCGCCGATATTTGTCTATTTTTTATGTCTGCAATATTGGTGGAAAATTCCATCGTTCTGTCAAACATGCTAACTAATTCCTCAGGAAATGATATATCTAAGTGGGTCATGATGGATAGATATAAGTAGTTTTGTTGAGAGGGAAGACAAAAATCTTCACTTGACAAATAAAACTGCTATTCTCCTGTTAGTTGATTTTATATGCTCTCCATCAACGACAAAATGCCTGACTTTGCGCTAAATGCAATGGTTAATCCAAAATCTTTTGATGCATTCAAGGTAATCAGCAACAAGGACTACGAAGGGAAATGGTATTGTGTTTTCTTCTGGCCGGCAGATTTTACGTTTGTGTGTCCTACTGAAATTGCAGAGTTTGGTCGCAAAGAGGAAGAGTTCAAAAAACACAACTGTGCGGTGCTTGGATGCAGCGTTGACAATGTGTATTCCCACTTGGCTTGGCATCAGGATAACAAACTTCTTAACGAGAATGTGAAATTCCCAATGTTGAGTGATATAAAGCATGAGCTTAGTGCCGCTCTTGGAGTATTGAGTGCTGATGGAACAGCTGAACGTGCAACATTTATTGTCAATCCAGAAGGTTTTATCAAGTTTGCGTCTGTGACAGATGGAAAGGTTGGGCGTAATGTTGATGAAGTTTTGCGTGTATTAAGTGCTCTTCAAACAGATGGACTTACTCCTTGCGGATGGAAACCAGGGGAGAAATTGCTGGAAGTGAAGTAAAGTTCACAAAACTTCTACAATATCAAACATGATAAGTCCTAAATCCTAAACAATTTTCTTCCATTTTCTGTGGTTTGGGTGCAAAATTCATCAAAGTCAATGTCAAGAAATTGGCTCAAAAAATTGGCCGTGTGATAGACAAACCCTGTCTCGCATGGTTTTCCTCGCATTGGGACGGGAGCTATAAAAGGTGCGTCCGTTTCGATACACATACTATCCAATGGCACCATTTTAGCCACATCTCTTACATTTTCTGCATGCTTGAATGTAACAATTCCAGAAAAAGAAATAAATCCGCCAAGATCAAGAGCTTTTTTAGCATTTTCAATATCTCCTGTATAGCTATGCATCACAAAACTAATGTTGTCTTTTTTATAAAATTTAAGCATTTCAACTGATTTAGAAATTGCCACATCACCGCGAGCATGAACAATGATTGGCTTTTTGGTTTCTATTGCGGCTGCAATATGATTTTCAAAACTTTTAATTTGATCGCTCAAAAATTCTTCATTTTCTTGAATATGCGTATCAAGTCCAGTCTCACCAATTGCAATGATGTTTTTGTCCTTGCCAGCAACAGTTTTGAGCTCTTCCACAGCCATCACGCCAAAGTTTTTAACCTCCTCAGGATGACAAGCAAATCCGCACTTGATTGTCAGTTCGCCATCACTAAACGCATTGCAAATTTCAATTTCCCTGTCAATCTCATCTGGTCGTGCACCTGCGTGCATGATATACCGCAAACCAAAATCCTTTGCATTTTTGATGATGCGCGTCAGCTCCTCATCCGTGTGATAATTCAAATGGCAGTGCGTGTCAAAGAGCATAGTTTAATAAAAATTCCTTAATTTTTCTGGAGCAGCGTTTCTCAAACTTTCTAATAGTCTATTCTTTTCTTGCTCTTTTTTCTTTTTGTAGTCATAAAATTCTTTGAATTCTCGCTTCTTATCGACAATACCGTATTTTTTTTCATCCTTTTCAGGACAAACATCTTCATTAATATCAATATTACGGAATTGGCCTTTTATGGCTTTGTCCAGTACATTATTAAATGTTCCCTCGTCAATTAGCCTCACCCTATTATGCACCAATTCATGTGGAACTTTATAGATTTTATCTTTGGTGACATAATAGTAATCAAAATATTTGTCTTTGTTTTTTTCTATTTCATCAAGATCAAATTTATGTACATCTTTGCGCACATCTGAGTGTACACCGTTATCATCAATAATATCAATATTGTCTTTGATCGGTGTCCTGCGCATACCAATGACATTTTGGTTTTTATCGCAATTATATCCTAATATCATTTGATATTCGGGTTTTAGAAGAGAAACAAAACATTTGGGTGCTTCTTCGTCTTGACATTTTTTTAGTTTTGCCTGTATTTCATCAAAAATATTTGTATGGGTATCATGGTATGCACCATGGCAGCTATAACTTTTAAAATAAAAACTTTTCATTTTATTAAAATCTGAATCTTTGATTGCGTTCAGGTTGTCTGATATAATGTTCGTTTTGTTGAGTTGATAATGATCAGAAATGCCTGATTGATAGGCTCTGTTGTCCTCAGACCCATGGTCACATAAGCCAAAAGTTAAGTGCTTAATATTTTTTGTATTATAATAACCATTAGACGGCATCACACCATGTAATTCTGTTAATTTATTTACGCTGCCGCCCAAATAATTCTGATATTCCGCATTTGGGCCCCAGGAAGCGGATCTGTAAATATATTTTTCATTCTTGTCATGCTCTCCTTGTTTTTTTTCATTATCAAGCTTATATGCGACATAAATCAAACCATCTGCATTATTTATCTTTCTCGAAGAAGTGTAAGTATTGGATCCTTCTCTATACGTATATTTCTTCTGAGCACCACGACAACTATCAAAAATCATATACTCTATTACTAAACGGTTACATTATACTGTAAATTTACATTTTTGCAAATATTTTTTGCTTACTTGTCTTTGTCCTTTTTTGTAGTTTTTTTTGTCTCTTTTACCTCTGCTGCTTTGCGCTTTTTCACCCATCCCTCAATATTTTCTTGTTTTGCACGACCAACGGCCAAATCATACTCTTTGACATGCTTTGTGATTGTACTTCCGCCCGCTATAAAAGTGTTGTCATCAATTTTGCACGGTGAGATAATTGTCGTGTTTGAGCCAATAAATGCGTTGTTGCCGATGTCTGTGTGATATTTCTTAACCCCATCATAATTGCAAATTATCATCCCTGCGCCGATGTTGACGTTTTCTCCAAGCGTGGCGTCTCCTGTATAGCTCACGTGGCCTATTTTAGTGCCATTACCGACAGTTGAGTTCTTGATTTCCGCAAAGTTTCCGATATGCACATCCTCACCAATAACAGCACCACCGCGTCCACGAGACATAGGGCCAAAGTCGCTATTGCTTTCCAGTGTTGTGTCCTCTAAATAACTGCCTGCTCTGATGTGGCAGTTTTCACCAATTTTTACACCTGTTCCCAAGAAAACATGCGGCTCAATGGTTGTCCCGGTGCCTATTTCAGTGTCGTGCGAGAGATAAATTGTGTCCGGCATGATAAAACTTACACCATTGTTGAAAAACTTTTTTTTCAACTTTTTTTGATATACCATCTCAGCGTTTGCTAACTCCTCTTGAGAGTTGATACCAAGCATCTCGCTCTCCTCGCAGCGCAACGTTGCAACTCTGTATTTTGCTTTGTTCGCCAGCGCAATAATGTCTGTCAAATAGTATTCCTTGGCCTTGTTTTTGTTCTGAATTTTTGACAGCAACTTCATGAAAATCTCTGTTTTTCCAAACATTATTCCAGAGTTGCAAAGTGTTGGTTTTTCGCCTTCAATGTCAATAAATTCGCGAATTTCTTTAAGGCGTCTAAACTCTCCAACTTTAATGTGGTTGCCCTTGATATACATCCTTCCGTATTTCTGGGACTGATCTGCCGCCTCAAAACAGAGCACTACCAGGTCATAACGCTCCTGCAATTTGTAAAGTTTTTGTATAGTTTCTGGTTCAACAAATGGCACATCAGCGTAAAAAATGCCAGTATATTTATATGTTGTGCAGAAGTTTTTATCCTCCACCGCACACATTGTTGCGTGTCCTGTGCCAAGGCGCTTTTCCTGAACTACGTAGTTGCGATAACGGCTTTTTGGAAGTTGCGCCGAAAAGTTATCTAATATATCCTGCGACAAAACCGACAGTACATTCACTGGAATTTCAATCTTTTCAATAGATGATAACAAGTGATCCATCAATGTTTTTCCGGCAACTTTATGAAGGACCTTAGGCAACTTTGACTTCATGCGGCTTCCCATGCCTGCGCCCAAGATAATAATATTTGTTTTTTCCAATGCCATAATTAGTCCCTATCAATATACATATTACCATTTAAATTTAATTTTTTCAATGTGTCGTAAATAGTGCCCTCGCTGACTTTGTAAATCTTGATGTGCACCTCATTTCCACGGATTTTTAAGACATTATGACCAATCTGCTCTTGCCGCAAATATTCCCTGAACTTTGCAAACTCATCAATAATATTGCGCTTTTCTTTCAACACAACCACTGCATCAACGGTATTACTTGCTAATTTTACGTCCTTCTTTTTTGAGTTCTTAACGAACGAATTTATAACAATCTTACTAAAATTGAAGTCCGCAACTATGGAATAAAAGTCCTTGTCGTAATATTCGTCCACAATTTTGTAGCCACCAATGGCACTATTCAAATTTGTCTCATCCAGTTGAAGATTTTCACCAAGCTTCTCCTGCAAAGCATCCATTGCGATGCGCTTGACATTATCCAGAGCAACTTTTTTTGTAGTTTCATTGTCGTTTGCGGAAATATCCTCTGCCTTCACACCCTTGACATAGTAATAATATTTGTCCTCTGAAATATTGGCTGACAGCGCAACATTGCTTCCATAAGCAAGGAATGCCAAAGTCAAAAACAACAAATTTCTAATCTTCATTGCTAAAAAACTAAAACTTATTCTTGCTCGCCGTCCTTGTCGCCATCGTTCTCCAAAATAGATGCTGAAGCAATCTTCTCACCCGGTTTTAGAGTGAACACATTGACACCCTTTGTGTTCCTTCCGATAACTCTGACATTGTTTGCAGGAATTCGTATTGACTGGCCGTTGTCAGTTATCATCATGATGTCTTTGGTGTTGTCCGCGACCGCCGTCATCACTACATACGCGCCTTCCTGCAAGTTGATGTTGCTAATTCCCTTACCTCCGCGCCCTGTGATACGATATTCATACGCCGATGTGCGCTTACCGAAGCCATCACTGGTGATTGTCAACAGCATTTGTTCCTCGTCAATCATCTTTTTGATTTCATCAATGACAAGCGTAAAGCCATCTTTTTTACAGATTTCAGCAAGCTGTGCCTGAATTTCCAAGTCAGAAAAGCCCTTTTCCCAGATTTTCAACCGCAACTCTTTGTCTATTGATAAGAACTGGTCTTTTTTAGTGCTATCGTTCTCGTTGCCGGACAGGATACACATTGACACGACCTCATCGCCCTCGGCCAAATTCATTCCGCGAACACCATCACTTGTGCGGCTTTTGATGATACGCAAATCAGCAACTTCAAACCTTGTCGCCATTCCTTTTTTACTTGCCAACAGCACGTTATCAGTGTGCTTTGCCAGCTGAACGCTTATCAATTTGTCATCCTCATCAAGTGAAATTGCAATCTTACCATTTGAATTTATGTTCTCAAAGTCGCTGATTGAGCTTCTGCGGACATTACCTTTCTTGGTTGCAAAGATCAAATCGTAATTCTTCCATTCTTCTCTGTCAACTGGCAGTGGCATTGTCTCTGCAAGGGTGTCTCCCGGCTCCATCTTTATGAAGTTCACAATCGCGCGCCCTTTGGCATTTGGTGCTGTCTCCGGCAGTTGATATGTCTTAATACGGAACACTTTTCCTTTGTTGGTGAAGAACAAAATCGCAGCGTGCGTGTGGGAAACAAATATCTTCGCCACACTATCATCTTCAAGTGTTTCCATGCCTTTCTTGCCTTTTCCACCTCTGCGCTGACTGCGGTAGCTTGACAAGTCAGTTCTCTTGATATATCCACCTGTGCTGACTGATACCAACACATCCTTCTTTTCTATGAAATCTTCAATGTTGACCTCGCCCAAGTCGCCGTCCATTATTTCTGTCTTTCTTGGAGTTGCATATTCCTCTTTTATCTTTTCAAGCTCGTCTGTGATTATTCCCATCAGTTTTACTTTATTATGCAGTGTCTCTAAGTAGTCCGTGATTGCTTCACCGAGCTCGCATATTTCCTTTGACAAATTCTCTCTTTCAAGTCCTGTCAACTTTGACAACCTCATTTCAAGAATTGCCTTGACCTGCACCTCTGTAAAGCTAAATTTGCCGTCCACAACTTTGTTGTTTTTGTCAGCAATCAGTTCAATCAAGCGGCAGACATTCTCGCTGGCCTCCCATTTTTCGGACATCAAACGCACTTTTGCCTCTTGCGTATCTTGTGATGAGCGGATGATTGAAATCACTTTGTCAATGTTGTCAACCGCAACGTGAAAACCAATCAATAAGTGTGCCCTTGCTCTGGCTTGGTTCAACAAAAACAGTGTCCTCCTGCTAACAACTTCCTGTCTGAATTCAATAAATGTCTTAATGATGCTGTGTAAGTTCATCAATTCTGGCCTGTTTTTATTCAGCACCAGCATGTTGACGCTAAACGATGACTGCAACTGCGTTAGCTTGTAAAGATGGTTTAGCACAACTTCGCTTGATGTATCTTTTTTCAATTCAATGACAATTCTAATCCCATGTTTATTACTCTCATCCCTGATATTTGATATGCCCTCAATGCGTTTATCCTTGACAAGCTCGGCAATCTTTTTCACCATGTCAACCTTGATAACATTATATGGAATTTCGTCCACAACAATCGCTTCACGGCCGCCTTTGAGCTCTTCAATGTGAGTTTTTCCGCGCACTGGCACGGAACCACGACCAGTCAACATCGCTTGATTTGCAAGGTTTCTGCTCAAAATCACGCCTCCTGTTGGGAAGTCAGGTCCGGGAACAATCCTCACAAGCTCTTGTGGAGATATTTCAGGGTTTTTGATGTATTCTAAACATGCTGTGACAACCTCTCCCAAATTGTGTGGAGGAATATTTGTTGCCATACCAACTGCAATACCCTCTGTGCTGTTGACAAGTATGTTTGGGAACATCGCAGGCATGACCGACGGCTCTTGCTCCGTTCCATCATAATTTGGTGCAAAATCAACAGTTTCCTTATCCAAATCCTGCATCATTGTGTGGGAAATATTCGCCAGCCGCGCCTCTGTATAACTCATTGCAGCAGGGTCATCATTATCAATAGAACCAAAATTACCTTGTCCGTTGATGAGTGGCACACCCATTGAGAAATCCTGCGCCATACGCACCAACGCATCATAAATAGCGGCATCTCCATGTGGGTGATACTTACCCATGACCTCACCAACAATACGCGCTGACTTCTTGGTTTGTCTATTCCAGTTGCAACCCATTTCGTTCATGGCATACAAAATGCGGCGATGCACTGGTTTTAATCCATCACGAACATCAGGTATTGCACGTGAGACGATAACGCTCATTGCGTAGGAAAGGTAGCATTCTTTCATCTCTGCTGAGATATTTGCCACAACTACTCCTTGCTCCTTTGGCTTTTCCAACAAGTTGTCGCCCGCATTAACATTACTTCCTTGGTTGTTGTTTTCGTCCATGCTTGCAACATGTTATTGGAATTTTAATTTGCAAGATATAGGGACCCCCACTGTATTATAGCTATATTTGACAGAAATAACAAATATGATATAATATCCTGCCAATCTATGCTCGTGCAATGGTTTGAATTTATTGTTTCCACACGAATTGGCAACGCATGTGCTTTTTTAGTGGGCGCTCTCATATTTTACGGCATTTTCCGCTTAGTTGTAAAAATCATTGATTATATTGTCTTCAAGCGGCTTATGAAGATGGTTATGCAGGCCGTTTTTGACTTGGAGGATGACGAAGATGATGATGAATATTTCAAGCCACAGAGTTCATATCACGAGGACGAGCAGTCGCAGAAAAAGGACAAAAAACGCGAGCAAATGCGTGAGGCCGAACGCATGCAAAACCTGCAAAATCAGTTCATTGGCGGACAAAATAAATCTCGTCCGAAGAAGCGCATTGTTGGTTTTAATCAGGATGCAATTATCGGCAAATGGACAGCGCGTGTAGCCAAGCAGATGCTGCAAAAATACGGCAAACTTGATATGAATATGGTTAATGAAGTTGGATATTTCCAAGCATTGGTTATGGCACAGCGTGGAGAGCAAAGTATTTCCAACGGTTTCCGCCAGAGATAATATGCTATTGATTGCTGTTGCGCCAGCGCGGAGCGCGTTTGTGCGAGGAGCAACGCGAGGAGCGAAATACAAACCGCGAGGGCGTGGCCTCGGGCGGCGCAACATTCACCAATCCACCTGATATGCATTGTCAATATAGACAAAATTTTTTGAGGTCGTAAAATAGATAAATGCATCATATCTCACGAAGTAGTCACTGAATTCCTCGCGCTCGGCAATGAACTCTTGCGAGGCCTCCGCAATGCGCCGCCACTGGCTCGGTTGTATGACATTTGAGTAGTCATAGCACTCTTTCCGCCGCTTGACCTCAACAAAAATGATGGTCTTGCTGGCTGCATCCTCAAAAATCAGGTCAATCTCCGCAGTTGGCGTGCGGTAGCGCTGTTTTAGTAGCTTGCAGCCCATTTTTTGCAGATGTTCTATTGCCAGTTGCTCACCAAACAGGCCACTCCTATACCGCTCATTATTGCGCAAATTCTCACTCATCAAAGTTCACCTTCTTTGCGTATCCGCCCCTTTTTACGTATTCCAAGAACTCCTTTTTGACCTCTTCCAAACCTGCTTGCGTATTACTCTCGCATCTGCCTGTCAAAACCGCGCTGGTATTACTTGCGCGCAACATCCACCAGCCGCTGTTTGTGTCAATTCTGATGCCATCAATGTCAATAAAATTGCGGTCTTCTTGCTTCAAAATTGCTGAAATTCTGTCTATAATCGCAAACTTGTCGGCCTCATCAATAGGTAATTTCAAATCATGTGTTGCAAAAACTTGCGGAATTTCCTTCACCAAATCTGAAATTTTCTGGCCTTTTGAGGATATTTCTGCCAAGATTTCAATCATTTTGAGCCCTGCAACAATGCCGTCATCAACACCTCCGAGATTGTTCGCAAAGAAGATGTGCCCTGATGTTTCGCCACCTAAAATTGCGCCCACCTCATCCATTTTTGCGCGGATGTAAGTGTTGCCAATTTTTGTCATTATGGCTTCTCCACCAGCCGCCTTGATGCCATCATACAGTACCTTGCTTGCTTTGACTTCGCCCACTATTTTAGCACCCGGCCTTGACTTCAAAACCTCCTTTGCAAAGAGCAGTAAAATCTCATCGCCGTAAAGCAAACGACCGGTCTCATCAATAATACCAACTCTGTCGCCATCTCCATCAAAGCCAATGCCAAGATCAAATCCTTCCTCCACTACTATTTTAGTCAGCGCATTCATGTTTTTTTGCACCGTTGGATCTGGATGGTGGTTTGGAAAGTTGCCGTCAATCTCTGCAAACAGAACTTTTGTCTCCATGTCAAATCGCTCCGTAAGCATCTTGGCAAGTTTTTCAACTACTCGCCCAGTGGCACCATTTCCACAGTCAAAACACACTCTGATTTTTCTGCCCGCACTGAACGTGAAATTCTCCATCAAATGCTGTAAATATGCCTCTTCAATGTCAGCCATTTCAACTTTTCCTTTTTTGTCAGCAGTCGCGCAATCAGCCGCAATTCGCTGCAATTCTTGAATTTTCTCATCAAAAAACGGCGCGTTTTTGTAGTCAAACTTGAACCCGTTATACTCCTTTGGGTTATGCGAGGCAGTAATCGCACAGCAGGCCAGCGCATTGAAGTGATATGCTCCAAAATTCACCATTGGCGATGAAACCAGCCCAACATCAATCACGTCCATTCCTGCATCTGTCGCACCCCTGATGAACTCGCTTGTTAAGCTGGGTGAAGTCGTGCGGCCGTCCATTCCGACAACCAGTTTGGTGTTGTAATTCTTGTCCTCATGACCTAACAAATATGTGGCATATGCAAGGCCAAAGAAGTAGGCATCCTCTTCGTTCAGTTGCTCGCCATATATCCCGCGCACATCGTATTTACGCAGTATGACTTGGTTGAACTCGTGGTGCAATCGCTGTTGATGATCTTCCGTCATTCATGAACTATAAAACTGGTGGACGTCATAGGACTCGAACCTACGACCTATTGCGTGTAAAGCAATTGCTCTAACCAACTGAGCTAGACGTCCAACACTTTCCATTGTGGCACTATATTTTAATTTGCAAGTTTGATTTTGATGTTGCGCGGCGCGGAGCGAGTTTTTACTCCGAGCGGAGCCCGAGCGCAGCGAGGGCGGTGGAGCGAGGAGATAAAAACCGCGAGGGCGTGGCCTCGGGCAGCGCAACATATAATTTTATATTGCAACAAAACCTAAAAATGGTATAATGCTACCAGCAATAGTCATGGGAATAAGAAAATTTAAAGAACATTTCTATAAATACATAGACAAAAAGGACTTTGCTATGGCCGTTTCTGTGGTATTTTCAATGTTTGTTAGCACAGCTTTGACATCAATTTATGACTATCTTGATGACAAAGAGAAGATGTATTTACGGCGCGCGGAGCACCCTCCTAAGAGGATAAACGTGAAGTTTATATCGTTTGCGGAATATGAATATATGACAAATCCTGACAACTGGAAGCCAGCGATTTTGCGCAATGCGGACGAGGAAATGGTTAATGAATATCACAGTAAGATGTCGGCGGTTATTACAAGTTTGATGAACCAGAAAAGCATTCAAAAACTAACAAAAAGTGACAAGCTGGCAATAGCCAAGAGTTTGATTGCTGGTAAATTCAAGCGAGAAAATCCTGATGTTGACACAACCAACTTGAAGGAAGAAGAAATGGTAAATATCATGTCAGATCGTTGGAAAAGTAAGACAGTTGGAAAGAAAAAAAAGAAGAAAAAAGAACAACAAAAAGTGACACAAGGCAACTTGCCAACGATGGTTGGAATACAAACCAACAAGGCCAAGGCTGGCGATGAATATTTTGTAGTAAGTAATGGTGATGGCAAACAGCCAAGAAATCCTGATGAGGCACGTCTTGATGAGAAAAACCCATTGCGTGATACAAATCGTGCAGTGAGTTTGTCAGAGGCGCGGTATTATGCTAACAAACATGCAGATGACGGCGAGGGGATTTTCCAGCGCATCAAAAATGTTCTTTACGCAATCGTTGGTAAGAAGAAAAAAGATCCTCGTGCGATGGTTGTTGACACAAGATATGACAGATATGGCAACAGGATTGACAGGAGCACTATAACGGCTAGCAGAAGGGTTGAAAATAATACGCAATCGGCCAGTCCAGTAGCATCTGCAACATTATCCAGTGCACAGAATAGTACTCCGCAAGCCGCACAGGAAGCAGCTAAAACTATCACAGTCAATCCGGTATTGCAATATCTAAAACTTGATGGTGAATTAGATGATATGAACGGCGCAGCCAGAAATCTTGCCATGGCAGAAGATGCACAGAGCTACGAGACAAGCATTATGATTTCAAAGATTGAGCTCAACCTTGAACAGTGCTGGAACAGATATATCAAGAAGTATAAGGACAGCGGTATCAAGCTAACATATTTACTGACGTTCAATCCAAAACGTTATCCAGAAAGTGCCAAAGTCATTCAAAAAATTGTGCCACAGACAACCAGCGACAGCGTCCTGCGCGAGATGGAACGCGATGTCCTCAGTGTGCTGAATAGCTGCAAATTCTCAGACATCAAAGAGATGAAACAGAGCAACTACAAATACTGGAAAGAGGTGCAAGTTACATTTGAAGAGGCCAAGAATTAGTTGGCTTTATTATCTTTTTTGCTACCAATTCTGCGGCTTAATTTCACATCTTTGCTTACTGTTTGTGGCTGAGTAGAACCAAGCTGTTCGGTGTATTTCTCGGCAATTGCGTCCTTGAATACACGCACAACATTTTTGTCGCCAAGCTTGACGAAGATGTAATTTTTATTCTCTGGAATGCTGTCAACCTCACAGATGATGCCGGATGTTAAAATCAGTTCATCACCAATAGACAAGCTGTCAAGCATGCTGCGTTGCTCCTTTGCTTTTTTCTGTTGTGGTTTTATCATCAAGAAATAGAAAAGCGCAAATATGATAATTAGAGGGATAAACGACATTGAAGATGATGCTTGGGTTTCCATATGTGGCAGGGTTGAAGGTGAGTTTTAAATGTCAAGTATTGTTGCGACGGGCGGAGCGAGTTTGGCC
>JAFSXL010000058.1 GCA_017444125.1 Rickettsiales bacterium
AAACACATATGAGCTTGGGTGAATTTGGGTGCGTTTCATCACATTTGCGCGCAATTTACAACCTTGCAAACAGTAGCGATGATGTGAAATATGGTGTCATTTTTGAAGATGACTTTTTACTTGTTGATAATTTTAATAAACAGTTGAAAAAGTTTATGAAAAAAGTGCCAGAAGATTTTGGAATTTTGAAGATTGATGGTGTACATAATGGCCGTAGCGGCAGGTGGAACTCTTGGTTAAGATCACGGTTTAGATATGGGCGCAATGCATATTGGTATAACGCCAATGTTGAAGGCAGAAAAGTTGCCATGGCATCGGCTTACATCATGACGAAAGATTACGCAAAAAAGATTGTTAATTTTGTGCAAACAGTTGGCTTGAATGGAAAAGACGGTACCACCGACGTGTTCCTGTTTATGGTTTTACCTCGCAAATATGACTTTGATAAAATCTACATCGCAAAACAGATTTTGGTTACTACCGCTTTTACACAGAATAGAGGCAGTAATATTAAGGCGATTGAAAAAAAGAAGATGTAGACCACTTGCAAATAAACTATTTATGTATACTGGCGGTTGCTGTTATGTCAAAATTTTCTGACTTTTTCTCAAATATTTACAGCATTGAGGACAGAATTTACAAGAGAAAAAAAAACAAAAAAGCAGTCAATTTGAGCGGATTGTCGGTTGTGAACAAGCACAAAGGCATTCGCAAGAGGATAGTTGTTGGCGTGACAAATTTAAAGTGTGCTATAAGAAACATTGCATACATTTTTGCAGCTTTGATGTTTTTTGTGTTGGTCGCACACGATTTTTTACCAAGTCATTACAGACCAAAAATGGCCACTGATTATGCCAACAAACCCGCCACAGAGACGACTATGGAATACTACAAACGCATTGGAAAAACGGATAAGCAGATTGCTTTTGATATAATTTCTGACATTGGAAACTATGTGCTTAAATACACGCCTTACGCCATTGCTGCGGTAAAAAACAGTCCGTTGATTTTTGTGTCATATTCGGCCTCCATAGCTTTGTATATGGTGTCTTCTTATGCGCTGCGGGTGATAGTTCAGGAGCCACGCCCCGATGACATTAACAACAAAACTTCATTCCCGTCAGGTCATACGGTTGGGGCGTTCTGCGCGGCCACTATTTTAGTGCTCTGCGTAAGGTTAAAGTGGTTAACTTTTACGTCAATTTTGCTTGCTACATTTGTTGCAATTTGCCGTTTGCTCGCCAACCGACACTTCCCTGTAGATGTGCTTGCAGGATCCTTCATTGGCTGCATGAGCGCAACTTTTTGTTATGTTTCATTTATGATTTTCAACTCAAAACTGAACATTTTTGATGTAAAACCTTTGTTTGTGAAATATAGAAAAAACTTTGATGTTTGATATGAAAAACTGCGATAAAAGCAACGAGGAAATTATAAATGAGTTGAGTAAAAATATTGAAAAATTTAAACA
The DNA here is from genome assembly GCA_017444125.1 of Rickettsiales bacterium. GTDB lineage: Bacteria > Pseudomonadota > Alphaproteobacteria > Rickettsiales > Deianiraeaceae > UBA4311. The sequence goes on from JAFSXL010000058.1 coordinate 1,472, forward strand.
AAAAAATGAGAATTTTGGCAAGCTGAAAGAGCCAAAAAACAAATATTTTTCCATCATTTACAACGTGTTTGCGGACTTACTTGGTGCAACAATAACGGCATTTATTTTGTATAAAATTTTCTGTCATTTTTTTGATAAAAATGTTCTTGTGCTGGCTATTTTACTGCTCTGCTGCCTGATTGCCGGACTATACAATTCACTGCGTTTGCTCTACAAAAAAAAGTGATATGCATGTCAAAAATGCGATTGAAAAATTCCTGGATTTCATTGTTCTTGAAAAAGGTTTGGCACAAAATACGTTTGAAAGTTATAGGAATGATTTGAATGAATTTGCAACTTTTTTTGCACAAAAACGCATCTCTGACATTGAAAAAATTGACAAAAAAAGCATATTAAATTACTACAAATTTTTAGAAAAAAGTGCATTCAGCAAAGCCACTTTACAGCGTAGATATTCGGCGTTAAACCAGCTATTTAAGTATCTTGTCCGACAAAATATTTTGCAAACAAATCCGATGTTGACAATGCGGCGACAGAAAAAAGAAATCAAGCTACCGAAGTTTTTAACCGAGGAAGAAATTGTAAGAATTATCGCTGTAAATGGTGATGACGACGATGTAAAAAAGTTCAGAAATCGTCTTATAATTGAGATGCTTTATTCAACTGGCATGCGTGTCAGCGAGCTGTGCGGACTGCCTTTGAAAGCCGTTTTGGTGAGTAAAAAAGAGGCCGTGGATGACTATAAATTCATAACAATCAGGGGGAAAGGGCAGAAGGAGAGAATTGTTCCGCTGCGAAAAGATGTGGTGTTGGAGTTGCAAGAATACATCAAATTGACTGCAAAAAAAGGACAAAAATACTTGTTTGAAAATGGCAAAAATGGCACACCGATAACCCGCAGAATGGTAGGAATTATTTTGAAGCATGTAGCTATTTTAGCTGGTTTGAACCCTGATAAAGTATCTCCGCACAAAATACGTCATTCGTTCGCAACACATCTGCTTCAAAAGGGGCTTGACATTCGTGAAATTCAGGAATTATTGGGTCATTCAAGCATTGACACAACCGCAATTTATGCCAAAATTGACACAAAAAAAGCGAAGGAGGTTTTGGAAAAATATCATCCGTTAGGACAATAATTTCACCAACCTCCTTGCTATGAAAATTTACATGCATTCTGCTATTTTAGCTGCTACATCGTTTGTGCCAAGTTTCTCAAAACCTTCCTGCCAGATGTCGGCCGTGCGATATTTCTGCAAGAATTTTTCAACTGCTTTTTCAATGATATCTGCTTCTTTTTGCATGTCAAAAGAGTAGCGCAACATCATCACCGTTGACAAAATTGTGGCGATTGGATTGGCTTTGTTTTGTCCTGCAATGTCTGGTGCAGAGCCGTGAATTGGCTCGTAAAGCGCAGATCTTATTCCGGTTTTTGGATTGATGTCTCCAAGTGATGCAGAAGGTAGCAACCCAATTGAACCAACTATTGCAGATGCCAAATCGCTCAAAATGTCGCCGAACGTGTTCTCACAAACAACAACATCAAATTCTGTTGGGCGCTTGACGAGCTCCATGGACATTGCATCAATGTAGCTGTAAGAAAGCGCAACTTCTGAATAATTCTTTGACAATTCAGTGATTGTATCTCTCCACAATTTCATTGTCACCAAGATATTTGCCTTGTCAACGCAAATGACTTTTTTTCTACGCTTTTGTGATAATTCAAAGGCAAGTTTTCCAACTCTTTCAATTTCACTTTTTTTGTAGCACATTGTATTAAAACCATATGGTTCGCCGTCTTTTTCAATAATTCCGCGTGGCTCGCCGAAGTAAAGTCCACCAATCAGTTCGCGGACAATCATCACATCCATGCCCTTGACATATTCGGCCTTCAATGGAGATTTATTCACCAAGTCAGGAAAAATCTTTGCGGGACGGATATTTGCGTAAAGCCCCATGCCTTTTCTTATGCCAAGCAAACCGGCTTCTGGACGGTCTGAAATTGACAATTTGTCCCATTTATATCCACCAACTGCACCGAGTAAAACCGCGTCCGCTTCACGTGCTTTTGCAAGCGTTTCATCTGCCAATGGTTTGCCGTATTTATCATACGCGCAACCACCAATGAGGTCGTATTCAAACTCAAAAAGTTGCTTGCCAACCTTCTTTTCAAGTGCTTTCAAGACATCAATGGCGGACGCCATAACCTCTGTTCCAATACCGTCTCCAGGTAAAACCAAAACTTTGTAAGTCATAAACTAAAAAATAAATAAAACTAAATATAAAGTTGTAAAAAACAAACTAAATAATATGCAAGAGTTCAAATTTTTCAATCAACTTTATCTTTGTCAAAATCTCTCCAATCGTGTCAATTTGGTTGATAATTTTATACTTTTTTGCCTTATCAATTTCAAAATGAAATATCTTTTTACCGCAATGCACATCTTGTTTTTCAAGGTTTATTGTTATTTTATCAGCATCGCAATTATTCTGCTTCAATGCATCGCAAAACCAATCAACAATATTTCCATTTTGCGTGTCACAATCTGGCGCATTATTCTCATGAAAAAATGCCTTGATAAACTCAATCTCATCGTGCTTCAAAACAATCGGTAGGAGCAAATTTTCAAAGCAGTTGTTGTAAAAAATATCAGCAAAACTCTCTGCAATTATGACTTTAATTCCAAAATCTTTTAAAGCCCAAGGTGCGTGTTCGCGAGAAGAACCACAACCGAAATTTTTTCCTGCAACAAGCATTTCTGCTTTATTGTAAGGTTCCTGATTTAATATAAAATCATCTTTTTTGTTGCCATCTTTATCATATCTTTTTTCATAAAATAGATATTTTCCAAGTCCAATTCTCTTTGTTGTTTTCAAAAACTGCTTTGGTATAAGCATATCTGTATCAATGTTATCAATGTCAACGACTGCAAAAGTGCTTGTAAAATCTTGCTTAAAAATATTATCTCCTTCCATCATAAATCAAAACTTTTTATAAAATCTAAATCAATTTTGCCAAAAACAGCAATAATCGTCGCTGTTCGCGGACTACACAAATGCGTCCTTGATAAATAACCTTGCCTACCTTCAAAGTTACGATTTGAAGTTGAAGCACAACGAGCATAAGGTGGCAATTTATCTTCGTTCATTCCAAGACACATAGAGCAACCCGGGTTTCTCCATTCAAAACCTGCTTTGATAATTTTATCAGCAATTCCTTCTCTTTCCGCCTGAAATTTCACAACATTTGAACCTGGAACAACTATTGCATTGATTTTATCATTCACTTTCGCTGGCTTTTCAGTGTATTTCTCAATTTCATCAAGACATCTCACAACCTCTCGTAAATCTTCAATTCTTCCATTAGTGCAAGAACCAATAAATACATTTGAAAATTCAACATCTGCGATATTATATCCTGCTTTCAAACCCATATATTCCAATGCTTTTTGTTTGCTTTCATTTTTTGGTTGTGGTATTTTTTCATAAATTGAAATACTATCTTCCGGAGAAGTCCCCCAAGTAATTTGTGGTTCTATATCTTCGCCGTTGAATGCGAACTCCTTATCAAAAACTGCATCTTCATCGGTAAAAAACTGCTTCCAATACTCAACTTTTTTGTTAAAAAACTCATGAAATATTGCAGTATTTTTTGCTTCTAAAATATTCAAAATTTTTTCATCTGGTGCGATAATTCCACTTCTTGCACCTGCTTCAATAGCCATATTACAAATTGTCATTCGTCCTTCAACTGAAAGATTTTTTATCACATCGCCGTCAAATTCAATAGTATAACCAGTTCCACCGCTTGTTCCAATTTTTGATATGATGTATAAAATAACATCTTTCGCAAAAACATTAGGTTTTAACTTGCCGTTAATAGTAATCCGCATATTTTTGTTCTTTTTGATTTTCAAAGTTTGAGTTGCAAAAACTTGCTCAACTTGCGAAGTTCCAATGCCAAATGCCAAAGCACCAAATGCTCCGTGAGTTGATGTATGACTATCACCACAAACTATTGTAGTTGCTGGTTGTGCAAATCCAATTTCTGGTGCAACAACATGAACTATTCCATTGTTTTTTTCACACATTGGATGATAGTTTTTAATTCCAAATTCTTTTACATTTTTATCCAATGTTCGCAGTTGATTTTTTGAAACTTCATCTTCAATTTTGTCAATACTTTCCTGCTTTTTTGTTGGAATGTTATGGTCGGCAACGGCCAAAACTTTATCCGGACAACGCACGCCAATACTACGAATTCTTAAACCATCAAATGCCTGCGGGCTGGTCACTTCATGAATTAAATGCCTATCAATATAGATTAAATACTCACCGGTTTCATTATCAAAATCAACAATGTGAGCGTCAAAAATTTTGTCGTATAAAGTTTTAGCCATAATATCAAAATCACAAATACTTAACCATCACCTTACCAGTTTTGAATACATTTCTCTAATTTTTAAACACTCATTTGGTGTATATTTTACTTCCCAAATTTCCCCAATAGGTGTAATTTCCGCAGCTGTGCCAGTTACAAATGCTTCTTTGAAACTTGGAATTTCTTGCGGTAAAACTCTTCTTTCTTCAACTTTATAACCCGCTTTTTTAAGCATTTTGATAACGGCTTGTCTGGTAATTCCATTCAAAAATGCATCTGCAATAGGCGTGCAAATTGTGCCATCTTTTTCAATAAAAAATATATTTGAAGACGAACATTCCGCAACAAAACCTCGCCAATCAACAAGCAAAATGTCATCAAAACCTTCTCGTTCTGCATTATTATAAATCATCGCACCGACATAATAATATCCACCTGCCTTTGCTTCAATAGGCACCGAACGAGGGTCAGGACGAACCCATTTTGATTTTCCAAGAGTGATGCCTTTTTTGATTTTGTCCTCGCCATAATAACTTGGCCATTCCCAAGCCATAATTGCAACGTGAACTTTATTTTTCATCGTGTTTACCGATAAAAAAGCATCATCCATCCACGCAACAGGACGAACATAAGCATCTTTATAGTTATTCACTGACAGCACCTGATTTATTGCTTTTTCCAGCTCTTCCATTGAATAAGGCACTGGAATATCACAAATTTTTCCAGAATTTATAAACCTTGCATTATGCTCCTTCATTTTGAAAACTTTGCCATTATATGCACGGCAACCCTCAAAAATTGAAGTCCCATAATGTATAGTATGAGTTAAAATACTAACTTTACTATCTTCAATAGTAGTAATTTTGTCATCTAACCAAATCTTTCCAACATTTATCATAAAATAAAAATAAAAATAAAACAAACTAACAAAACATAATGACTTAATCACGACTTACAAATCAATAAAACCGCAATCTTTCATTATTCTTATAATATCTTCATCGACTATAAACTTTTTTCTGCCGGCTATTTCTTTGAATTTTTCAAAAATCTTTTTAAGATCTTCTCCTTCAATTTTATAGCCCATTTCTTGAATTTTTGCTTTTAACGCCGAACGCCCAGAAAGTTTGCCAAGAACTATATTATTTGTTTCAATGCCAACATCCTTTGGGTCAATAATTTCATATGTGCTTTTATTTTTTAGCACACCATCTTGATGAATTCCACTCTCGTGAAGAAAAGCATTTTTGCCAACTATTGCCTTATTTGGTTGTATTGAAAAACCAGAAATGTCGCAGATTGTATCGCTTATTTGCTTGATTTGTTTTGTATCAATATTTGTGTCAAAACCGAGATTTTTTCTTACTTTAAATGCCATTACTATCTCTTCCGTAGCTGTGTTCCCAGCTCTCTCACCAATGCCATTAACACAACATTCAATTTGACGAGCACCACCGATTGTACCAGAAATAGAATTTGCCGTTGCCATTCCAAGATCATTATGACAATGTGTTGAAAAAATAACTCCGTCATTTTTTGTGTTTGCAATTACAGTTTCAAACATTTGCTGATATTCTTGTGGATAGCAAAAACCAACTGTGTCAGGTAGGTTTATTGTTGTAGCACCATTATCTATTGCAGTTTGCACACATTTAATTAAAAAATCAATATCAGTTCTTGTTGCATCCTCAGCCGACCACTCAATATTATCACATAAATTACGAGCATAAGAAACACTTGCTTTGATTATTTCAATAACTTCTTCTTTTGTTTTTTTGAGTTTATATTTTAAGTGAATATCACTTGTCGCAATAAATGTGTGTATCCTACCATTTTTAGCATTTTTTAATGCTTCATGGGCACAATCAATGTCTTTTCTTGTAGCACGAGCGAGCGAACAAATACAAACATCCTTGATTTCTTGTGAAATTTTTGTTATTGCTTCAAAATCAGCAGGAGAAGCAAATGCAAATCCTGCTTCAATTACATCCACGCCAAACTTTTCAAGCTGTTTAGCAATTTCAACTTTATCTTCTACGCTCATTGACACACCCGGGCTCTGCTCGCCATCGCGCAGCGTCGTATCAAACACTACAATATTATGTGTTTTCATAAAAATATAACTAACAGATTTAAATTTGATTTTTTTATCTTATGAAAACAATTTCTAACAAATTGAAAGGCACATCAAAAAAAACGCAATAAAAAAGATTAACCTTTTTTACTCCGCAATCACAATCGGTTTGACAAAACCTTTGATGAAACCATACTTTGGAGTGGAATATAATGATTTTAATTGTCAAGGAGTTATTTTTATTTATGTTGTGCCACCCGACGCCTTGCCCTTACGGTTTATATCTTGCTCCTCACTACGCCAATCATACAAACCGTCTCTGCATCTGCACAACAAAAAAAAGAGGACACAAAGTCCTCCTTTAAATTTTGAAATAATTCTTATTGACTACTTGACCTTTAAATCCGACTAAAACTTGTCAATAAGTTTGTTTTATGCAACTACTGATTTTTTAATTGTCAATTTTTAC
>JAFSXL010000059.1 GCA_017444125.1 Rickettsiales bacterium
CAGTGGCGCAACGGAGAGCAACAACCTCGCAATCAAGGGTGTGGCTCACTTTTATCAAAACAAAGGCAAGCACATAATTACAATGTCCGTGGAGCACAAATGCGTGTTGGAAAGCTGTAAAATCTTGGAAACCGAAGGATTTGAAGTAACCTATCTTGACCCGGAAATAGACGGCCTGCTGGACTTGAATAAGCTCAAAGATGCTATCCGCAAGGACACAATACTAATCTCCATCATGGGCGTCAACAACGAGACAGGTGTCATACAAAATCTGGAAGCAATAGGGAAAATCGCGCATGAGCACAGCATTCTTTTCCACACAGATTGCGCGCAGGCATTCGGGAAAATCCAACTGGATGTTGAGCGCATGCATATTGATTTGATGTCAATTTCCAGCCACAAGATATACGGCCCAAAAGGCATCGGAGGGTTATATGTCCGACAAAAACCAAAGGTGCGACTTGTCCCAATAATCCACGGCGGCGGTCAAGAAAGAGGCATAAGAAGTGGCACGTTGTCAACTCCTCTGTGTGTTGGTTTTGGTCTTGCAAGTCAGATTATTCATTCAGAAATGGAACAAGATAGACAACACATACAGCGCCTCGCTGACAGCTTCCTTGACAAGGTTTTACAGATGGAAGATGTGTTCCTGAACGGCAACAGGCAACATAAAATCCCAGGATGTAATAACATTAGCTTCCTCCACATTGAGGGCGAAAGCTTAATGCTTGCCATTCAAAATATGTGTATCTCCACTGGCTCGGCATGCAACTCGGCCAATCTGCAACCGTCATATGTTATTTCCAAAATGAGACGAGATGAATACTACGCTCACTCTGCAATGCGCTTTGGCTTTGGCCGCTTTACCAAGCAGAAAGAAGTTAATACACTCACAAGCAATCTCATCAAGGCAGTCAACCATTTGCGGTCAATTTCTCCTCTGTGGGAGATGAAAAAACAGGGGATTGATTTTAATCAGGTTAGTTGGGACTAATAAATAAAGCAAAATACCAATTTGTGTGTATAATATCATTTTGTTATTCTTCTAAATTATTATTTAAATCTTGCATTTAAAAAAATCTAAATATTATCCAATAATGTAGGGCAAGTAGCTCAGTTGGTAGAGCAGTTGACTCTTAATCAATTGGTCAAGGGTTCGAGTCCCTTCTTGCCCACGTGAAGACAGTTTTTAGTACTATTCACTTCCCCTTGACATTTATAATCAAAAAGTTGTTTTTACATCAAATTTTATGCTAAACAAGGTAATTTTGATTGGAAACGTTGGAGGAGATCCAGACATCAGAACCATGCCAAATGGTGGGCGCGTAGCAAATTTCTCGCTTGCAACAAGTGACTACTGGACAGATAAAAATGGACAAAGACAAAGCAGAACGGAGTGGCACAGAATTTGTGTCTATAATGAAAATATTGTAAAATTAGTTGAGAAGGCGGTTCACAAGGGCTCAAAACTCTACCTTGAAGGCACAATCAAGAGCAGGAAATACACCAGCCAGACAGACGGTATTGAGCGCAACATTGTGGAGATTGTCTTGCAGGGATATGACCACACAATCAAATTGCTTGACCCTCGTCCACAGCACAATGATGAGAATGTTGGTGGCGATAATATGGTGCAAAGCAGCCAAAACAGTGGCGAAAGTGAAATGGTTGACGATGACATCCCATTTTAGCCAGATGCGGTAATATGGATAAAATAGATAGCTGTTTTGACTTCACTTTTAAACGTGCAGATGGTGTCTATTTATACGGCTTTGATGGCGAAAAGGTGCTGGATTTTTCTGGTTCAAATGACGCCAATGCATTTGGCCACGGAAATAAAATCATTGAAAAAACTTTGTATGATTGCATAAATAAAGGATTTTTCTCGCAATTAGATAGATTTTATAGCACTGACAAAAAGACATTATCAAACAAATTACTTGAACTTGGAGGCTTTTTGGATAATGAAAATAATCCTAACGGAAAATGCTTGTTTTTCAATTCAATCAATGATGCCAATGAATGCGCAATCAAAATTGCTCGTTATAGATATACACAAATGAGTGGCAGGGAATACAGCGAGGTAATTTGCGTGGAGAACTCCTATTTTGCTGATGTCTGCAAGGAAAACACGCTGCATTTGTCGGGCATCAAAACGGCAAAAATGAACGACGTGCGCGATATTGAGAAGAAAATCACCGACAAAACATGCGCGGTCATCTTGGAAACGGTGCAAGACAGGCATGAGGTTGTGCCGTGCGACTACATGTTTTTGAACAATCTGCGCGAGCTTTGCACCTATCACAAAATCGGTCTGATACTGGACGAAACTCGCTGCGGAGGTGCGCGAACAGGGAATTTCTTTGCATTTCAGGAGTATGACATTCTGCCAGATGTTGTGCTTTTAGGCCCTGGAATAACTGGTGGTTTTCCTTTGACTGCATGCATTTGTGGAAACGAATTTGCGAAATACGCAGACAAGTTTGAAAACAAAAATCTCTGTTGCAATGCTTTGCTGTTTGCGTTGGCTAACAATTTTGTTGATAGATTGGCTGACGAGAATTTGTCAAACACCATCAAAACAAACGGCATAAGATTGCTTGAAAGTGTTAGAAAAATACAGCAGCGTTATCCAAAAATTATAGTAAAAACAGAAGGCCGCGGTTTGCTTGTTGGAATGAAAATTCATGAAAATACTGATGTCAATAAACTTGCTGAAATTTTACTTTATAACGGCCTTGCGGTGGATATTGAAGACCATGATATTCTGCTTTTGCCACCACTGACAATCACCGCAGAACAGATTGATGAGGCATGTGAAATTATCGCCAACACGCTTGAACAGATGAGTGTGATTGAGAGATATTGAGTTTTTATTTATTGCATGGCGCGTAGCGAGTTTATTGCGCCGGGCGGAGCGCATTTGGCCGCCGAGCGGGGAGGCGCGTGAGCGCCGACATGGAGCGAGGCGGAGCGTAGCGGTGCCAAATGGCGAGGGCGTGGCCGCGGGCGACGCAACATCAATCTTTTTTTGCTATATCGTAATTATAAATTTCATCATCCACAATCGCTTTGTCATCCATGTTGTTTAGCTTAACTGACGACAAAAGTGTGTAAAAACCATAACATGCAGTGAAGATGACAACATTTTCAAACATCGTATCAAATGCGCGGTAGCCAGCAACGACAGCGGTTACGATACTGTCAAATCCAAAGTCCTTTGTTGTGCTTTCAATATACATATCAGCAATGCGTGGAAACAATCTTGTAATCGGCATGTTTTGCACCACGTGCAAGATAAGCGAGAACAATATCGCACAGAGGATGAACACAAACAATCTCAAACGCAAATCAAGGACATATTGTATATTCTGTGTGCGGTTGGTTGGCAACTTTTTCAGATACAGCAAAGTCAATGCGAACAAAATTGTGCTTGTTGCTGTGCCAATTACGGCTTCTGTGATGGCTATATCAGGGGCTTGGAGAACACAGTAGATAAACACAAACACAGCGCTGATTATGTTTGAAATTATGACACAAATTGCTGTGCTGGTTGTTATCATTGCATATCCCAACAGCACAAATAGCAGTGTTTCTATAAACAATAGGACAGATTGCATCACCTGATGTGCACGGTATTGAAATTTATTGTCAAGCAAAAATCGGCCTCACCCTTTCAGATAAGACCGACCTGTTTAATAAGCTATTTTTAGAAACTTTAATTCTAAAAAAATGTATACCATCATTTCATTTCACGTCTTCCATTACTTTGATGATATTGCAGCCAAAACGAAGATCTGATGATTTCTCGTAAAGAGCAGAACTTACTTCATTTATTGGTTTGTCATAGCAAACTTTATTTATTTCATCATCTGACGGAGCTGTGTTTTGATGAACGTAATCGTTTTTGTAACCAAGTAATCTACCGGTTCCAGGTCTACCGTCATCAATCTTTGCATCCAATTCACTTGTCATTTTTGCTGATAAAGCACCTCGTGAGTTTTTGCAAGCACAGTTAACATACGGAGAAGTACAAGTGCAACCAAGATTTGAATTGACAATAAAAATGGTATTGTGCTTATGAACTGCTGATTTGAAATTTGGGTCAACAACTTCGTATGTACTATCCTTATTGAAATTATAGGTCAAAAAGTTGTATTTATAGTCATAAGTAGTTGTCGCATCAATTTTATAATCATCAAACCCATGATAACCAACAACCATTTCACTGTTGAATGTTGCCTGTGGATAATATCTGAAATCTGTTTTTGCACCTTTTGAATACACTTGACCTTCTGAATACCAATTGTGTCCGCCTATACCATTCCAGTTTCTGCAATACATTTTTTCTTCAATTAATCCAGCAAGCGACAACCAACAAGTTGACATATATCTTGACTGAACAAATGTAGGAGCAAGCAATTTTCTTGATGGAGGGAAAACCGACTGATTTGCAGCCGTGTTGCACAGAACATAAGGACTATTAAAATTAATACCCTTAACTGTTCCACCTAATATTGTATAAGAATGTGCATTAGCAAACTCAGAATACTTAACGCAATCTTTTTTGTTCATGTTCCCCGGCACCACCCTATACGTATCATAAAACTGATGAAAGGCTTTCTCATAGTAATCAAATTCAAATATTATTCTTTGAATTTTAGCACGGTCAACAATCTGTCTTCCAACTAATAAAGATCCTACAAGTAAAGATAATATAAGAAGAACAATTGAAAGCTCAATAAGTGTAAAAGATTTTTTAAATTTAAGAGATGATGAAGTTCTTAAACTACTCTCTCTCTCTCGCTGCGCGAAGAGATAATATTAATATAATAATTAATAA
>JAFSXL010000060.1 GCA_017444125.1 Rickettsiales bacterium
GCGGTGCCAAACGGCGAGGGCGTGGCCTCGGGCAGCGCAACACGGGTTTTGAAAAAGGTTGCGGTATAAACCCCCAAAAAAATTTAAAAATTTGCGGGTCTTTACGCCAAAGCCCCTGCGCACGAAAAGCACTTTGCACCACTGGACGTGCGGGGCCTTTGGCATGCGCGGCCGCTGCCGACCGCCTCCGCCCTTGACAAGTCAAGGCCTGCGGCCGCGCAGAAAAAAACACTTATTTTTAAAAACACTTATTTCTCTTAAATCTCTTGGCGCAGAAACCTACGGTGTTCGTGCCTACCTAACCAAAATAAACACATTCACACATATCGCAGGCGGTTGAACTGTTGCGCTATTTCCATATATTTGATTACTTGTTGAAGCATCAAAAGTAGCAGTTTTAATACAGTTTGCACTACTATAACCAGTTGATTTCATTGTATTGCCACCTGCACTTGCTGACGATGCAAAACATCCGCTCACACTACTAATTCCTGTTGAATAAGTTAATCCACTTATTCCTCCAGGTTGTAAGCTACCAGTAATATTCGGCAATCCAGCGGCTAAAGTAGAGTTCAAATTGCCGTCTGCACCCCACATGGTTTTGTTCCTGAAATCAGGCAAGTTGAATGTTGTAGAGCCATCTCCTGCACCAAAACTTGTGCCAATAATAGAAAACAAATCTGAGTAATCTGTCCTGCTAACAGCTCTTCCGTTGCAGATGAACCAGTTGTCATGATCGGCAATTTGCGCAGATATCTTATAATCCCCAACCACGTTTGAAGATGAACTTATTACTCCACTTCCACCACCAGAAGGAATGCTTGCAATCAATGTATTAACCTCTGTTTTACTATATGTCTCTGTCTTATTATAATAATTACTAAAATCATCTTCAATATCGTCAATCATGTCATCAATCTCGCTCTTCGTGTATGTCTCGCTTTTAGAATATACATTCAAGTTGGTCCGCGCGGTGGCTTTGTTAGATAGGTCATTAAGGTTGCTGGCTTTTTGCATGTAGCCACTCAAATCAATACTTTCACCCGAACCGCCTGAAATCACTTGGCTTGCGCCGCCAGTGCTAAATTCTTGCCATGCTGTGCCATCAAAATAGTAGAACTTTCCATCATCCTGTAAATACGCAATTTTGCCAGTCGTGGGTTCATAAAAACGCCACCCCAAATTGCTATCATACCAAACAATCTGCCCCTCCTTGTCGGCCAACAATTCATCCTCATTTTCATCCACAAGATACAATTTTCCTGCTTCTGCATCCTCATGGTCGTCTATTGTTGACGCCACAGACAGCGTTTCCAGCTTATCAATTTTGTCAAAATTCCCATTTATTTGCTCCTCAAATGAGCCATTTTGGTAGATATAATCAAAGTTCATTGCCATAAATTTTGTAGCAGTTTTTACGCTTTTTTTCTGCGCGGAAGTAAAAAACTTGACAATTATTTTTTAGATAATTTCAGTGGCGTGATTTTTATTTATGGTGAAAAAAGCTTTGAAAAAAATATTGGATCCAAAAAACAGCAATTTGAAAAACGTTTTGGTTGTTGTTTTGATTTCTGCAATCGTTTCTGTTGTTGTTAACAAATTGACAATCGCATCAAACATTAAAAATGCAGTTGAGAAAGATGTTGATATTATCATCAAACCTATTGAAAAGGGCATGAAAGAAAAACAAGAAAAAGCACAAAGAGAGGCGCAGGAAATAGCTACAAAAAAAGCTCCTGAAATAGCAAAAAAGATGGCTGAAAGCACAGGCAATCCAGTTCTTGGAAACAAAAACGGTTCAAAAGTTGTGGTTGAATTCTTTGACTACGCTTGCGGACACTGCAAAAGAGAGGCCATGGAGTTAGAAAAGTTGATAAAAGAAGACAGCAACATTAAAGTTGTCTTGGCTGACTTGCCAATCTTATCACAGCAATCTTTAACAGCAGCTCAGGTTGGTGTCTACATCTACAAAGTCAACCCAAAGAAATTTGCTGACTACTACATTGCAGTTGCAAAGAGAAACGTTGACCCAGCTTCATTGAAGTCAATCGTCAAGTCCCTCGGTTTTGGTGAAGACATTTTGAAGAAAGCAGAAGAAGACAAAGATGTCCGTAGCGTGATTGAAGGCAACTACGAGGCAGCCAAGGAACTCAATATCCAAGGCACACCAGCATTGTTGGTTGGCAACAGATTTGTCGGAGGAATGATATCTGGTAATGATATTAAAGCAATGCTTAACAGATAATTCCTGTGAATAAAAACGATATTAGAACAAGCACTAAACACGTTGCCGCTGGTGACGTGTTTTTTTGTTGTTTAAAGGCAGAGCAGTTTTTGAACGCAGATGTCCTTGAAAAGGCATCAGAAGTTTATGTTGAGAGTGGCTTTTTTGACAGAAATGGTGGCTTTGCTGACTACAAAAACAAGATAATTGAAACTGCAAATTTTAACCAAGATTTGCTGGCCGCGCTCAAAAAGACATATCAAATTCCGTCAACAGTCATGGCGATTACTGGCACGAAGGGGAAAACTTCAACCAGCTGGTTTGTCATGCAAATACTGGGGCTCTGCGGCATAAAATGTGGGTATGTTGGCACGATCGGGGCATACATTTTTGATGGAACAACTTGCAAAAAGCTTAACACAGAGGACACGCTCACGACCCCCGCGATTGACGATTTGTATCGTTTTTTTGATGAGATGGCGCAACAAAACGTGCAACATGTCATCTTTGAGGCATCCAGTCATGCGCTGGAACAGAGCAGGTTCGGCGACATGCGTGTCAATGTGGCGGCCTTTACCAACCTAAGCCAAGACCATCTTGACTACCATAAAACTATGGATAATTATTTCAATGCCAAGACACTGCTATTCAAGCAGCATCAAGTCGCTGGTGATGTGGCAATTTTGAATACTGACGACAGCAATTTTGACAAACTAAAATCAATCTGCGAGGATAAAAAAATATCAACATTTGAGGCTGGTGGCTATGGTAAAGACATCAAAATATTATCAACAAGCCAGCATGTTGACGGTCAAGACGTAGAATTGGAGGTTTGCGGCAATAAGTTTGCGTTCAGAACAGATATTCTCGGGAACTTTCAGGTGAAGAATTTGTCAATGGCCATGGCATTTGCAATTAACTGTGGAGTGTCTGTGGATAAAATTTTGTCTGTTGTGTCAGCTATTAAAGCTCCACTTGGACGCATGCAAAGAGTTGCGAATGAGCACATTTTTGTTGATTATGCACACACTCCGAAGTCGCTGGAAGAGAGCTTGAAGTTGCTAAAAACGCTGTATGAAAAGGTCATTGTTGTGTTTGGTTGTGGTGGAAATCGTGATAAGCAAAAGCGTCCGCTGATGTTTGAGGTAGCTAATTTGCTTGCTGATGAGGTGGTCGTCACGAGCGACAATCCGCGATTTGAGGTGCCATCGGAAATAATTAAGGACATCACGTGTTTTCATTTTGATAAGGAAAATCCGTTGCGGAGCGACCAATTTGTTCTGGATGAAATGGCAAAATTGCATGAGAGATACGCTAAAACAGCAGGCAAAGTGGTTGTTATTGAAGACAGAAGGGATGCCATTAAGTTCGCCGTGAATGAATATTATTGCATGAAAAATGATACCAAAATTGGTCTACTGATTGCTGGAAAAGGGCATGAGAACTATCAGATTTTGGGTAATAAAAAGCACCATTTTGATGATGTTGAGGAGGTTGAGAGTGCATTAAAATAGTTGGTTGCGCGGCGCGGAGCGCATTTGGCCGCCGAGCGCAGCGAGGAGGAGCGTAGCGGTGCCAAATGGCGAGGGCATGGCCTCGGGCAGCGCAACACAAATAAATAAAGTGATGTCAACAAATAAACCCTTTCTGCCGCGAAAAGTGCTTATTTTCAATGAAGCGATTGTCGCTGAACTGCCGTGCTTGGTTGATATAAACCATGCGCTCGGGGTTTGGCCGGTTGTTATCAAAGAAATATTGCAGCAAGTTCTCCAAATAGTCCTGCACCAAACCAAGCATGCTTGTTCTGATTTCAGTCCTTTTCATGCCACTGTCCTCCAAATTTTGCTTGCCAGTAAGCCTTAAATACTGCATCTCTGACACAGTATAGCCATCAAAATTGCCGTATTGCGTGGCTAAAATTGCAATAATCGCAAGCTGCGTGTGGCGGCCATAAATCTCATCGTTATTGTTCGGCGCGGTGCCTGTTTTGTAGTCATAAATCCACAAAAGCTTGTTGTTATGGTCAACCTCAATGCGGTCGGCAATGGCAATAATTTCAATGCCATATTTATCAAATTTGTGAGATAAATACTGCTCGCAAAGCACATCTCGGCCACTTAAAAAGGCCTCACGTTCAAGCTGAACCGCTGCCTTGGCTGTATTGCAAATCTTTTGCCAAATAAAATCAGAAATCTCAATGCTTTCTGCCCGCAAATAGTCATTAGCAACTTTTAAAAAGAGGTCTTCATTTATCTTCGCAAGATTGTCGTCACGCGATAAATTGAAATGCCTGATTTGGCTACATTTTTGCGTAAAAAGCTGCAAGATTTTATGCATCAATGTGCCGTAAAGCCGTGCATCAATGTTGGTTTCCCAGTCATCAATGGACTTCAAATCAAGCACCTTGTCCGTAAAAAACTGGTATGGATTGCTCGTCAGCATTGCAATTCCCTGCGTTGGAGAGAGCGACAGCTTCTTAGTTTTGAAGTCAGTATTATCAAATGTCAGTTGCTTGTCATGGCTTTTTTTTAGCTTCTCTTCCGCAAGTTTAATCTCCTTTTGTGCCTGCGTGACAAACTGCGCAACATCACCGCCATCCACGCCGAACTCCGCAATTTTGAGGAACAAACCAAACTTCTCCTTGCATGCATTATCCAATTCAATAACCTTTTTGACATCTGCAAAGCTCTGCAACCTGTAATCATTTGTGCGTAAAAAATCAACTTCAAAGTCCTGCAACAGTCCAAAAAGCTGGGTCTTCCGCATGAGTAAATCCAGAAAAGTCGCAAAATCCTGAACATCAAAATCGGACAGCAAGTCCGCAGCCAAGTGCGCCACCGCAGATTGCAAATTTGCCTTATCATTCTTGTTCTTTGCAACCTGCATAAATATTACATAGCGCCCGCTGGCTTCTCACCGTTATTTGGAGTATTTCCCTGCAATACAGTCGTCATAAATGAGAACATCTGCGTCATGCGCTCTATCAGTCCCTGCACCGCTCCACCAATAACTTGAACATCATTTTGCAATTCCTTAATGCTCTGGTTCATTACCTCATTTTGCTGTTTAACAGTTGCTTCAATGGTATTGACTTTATCTGTTAAATTTGTCTGCAATTCAACCTGTTTTGTAGCAACATTTGCCAGCTCAGTAATCTTCTCTATGTTCTGCTTTTCCTGTTTGATATTCTCGGCCAGAATATCAACCGCTTGTTTCTCGTTAGATTGTTCTGCGTTATTACTTATCATATTAGCGACGTTCTCTGCATTCTGCTCTTCTTGGACAATTTCTGCTACAGCCTTATTATCTTCTTTTTTCTCAATAGTTGCAATAGAAACTGCGTTTGCTTGCTCTTTTTTAATGTCTTCCTTGACGGCTTCATTCACAGATTCCTTGAATTCTGACTTGATGTTCTTTACTTTAGATATATCATTCGTGCGTCCGCCATAATATATTGGGTCAATCTTGTCTGGCGAGAAGTTTTTAATTTCATTTTTCAGTGCCTCAACCTCATCCATAGTATTTTTCGCATCATCAATGACTTGATCAACTTTTTTATATCCAATAATATCATTTATTGAACTGTTTTTTATGCCTTGTTCCACGACTTTTATGTTGCTTATTTCACGTGCTGATGGCTGTGCTATAAATGCACCGATAATCAGTAAAATAGACATCAAAACCAATATTCTTAACGTCCAAGGAGTAAATAAAATAGAATGCCCAGCGGTGAAAAAAGCCACTAACATGCTGACAATGATTGCCAAGACAACCAATGACGAGTAAATCATCACAACTGTATTAAACCATCTGTCCTTTGACAACAAGCATATTGCGAAGAACGACAGTAATAAATACGCCGAAATCATAGCAAGTGTGCTGGCACTACCAAATGGTGTGTTTTGAATTACAGATAAAAATGACATAAAGAAGGGATTAACATCTATACATATAGAATGCGTTTTTAATTTGTCAAGGGTTGCGTTTTTAAATAATTGATAAATTTTTTTATAAAAATTGACAAATTTAATTATTTTTATAATCTATTAATAGAGTTTTTTTTAATTTTAGATATGAACAATTATTTTAATACCCAAAACAACGAATTTTATAAACAGGTAAGCAATAATTTAGATTTACAAAAAAAGTTAGAAAATATTAATAAAAAAACGTTAGTAAAAACAATGTCCAATTGGTTTAATACTATTAACATTGGTACAGATTTTGTTAAAAGGCAAAACAATGATTTAAAAAGCATAAAAACTGATTTTGATAGATCACAATTAAATAAAAATTTTATTAGAAATAACAAAATTGCAAAAGCGATGAATACTTGCTTGTTATCTGGTTATCAAAAACAGAGGGCTTTCTGCGGAAATTACGAGGATGTAATTAGAGAATATAAAAACAAAAAAAATCAGGACAAAGATTTTGTAAAAGCGATGATATGCTTTGAACAATTTTGTTATCTGTTTAACCATGGATTTATTTGTGACTTTGAGCAAACACGTTTTGGAGTGGATGTTGGTAAACTTATTACAAATTTTGAACAAAGTTTTGAAAATCTTACCAATAAACAAAAAGAAATTGTAAGGAAATATGTCAATGAAATTTTATGTTCTATATTAATATTCAATGCGCTTGACCGAAAAAACGGAAACGTTTTAATTGATGAGAATGGAAAAATAAATTTGATTGATTTTGATGATTTACCACTCAATAAAGGAAAAATTTTAAAAAAAGACCAGTTTGCTGATTGTCTTTTTAGTGATCTTGGAAATCACTACAATGCAGGTTGCGCAATAAAATCGGCCTATAAAAATTTGGATAAAGATGGAAAAAGCAAGCTCTTGACACCAAGAAAATATAGATATACAGATTATCACGACTTCTTCAATAAATATGGTTTTCAAGTTAACAAGGAGATGATGGAAACAATTGATAGTATGCTAAAAATAGATGAAAATATGATCAGGGCAATGTTTGTCAATATAAAATCAGTGGTTCCTGATTGTTCTTTTGAAGAGGCCAAACGACATATTCTCAAGAAACTTACCAATTTAATAGCCTACAGGCATAATCTTATTAATGATTTAAGTACAGATTGTGTCAAGAAAAATGGAAGATGCACAAATGTTCATGATTGCATTATTGCACCAAAAAAAATTGTTAATAAAGAAATTGTTCAGGAATTAAGAAAAAAATTGCGCGATAATATTACTGAGGTTGAAAAATGTAAAAATTTCTTGAATAATTACAAAGAACAAGATTTTGATAAAGATTTTGAAAGCGCAGTTAAACTGTATAATATCAAAAAGAAAAAAGACATCGGTTTTTCTGTTGGAAATAAACTATCCAATACGTCAAAAAAAACAAATTTATTTAAATAAAACAACTGATTCAAAATGTCACTATTTTTGTTGCGCTGCCCGAGGCCACACCCTCGCCGTTTGGCTGCGCCTCGTACCTCGGCGGCCAAACGCGCTCCGCGCTGCGCAACAAACAAAAAATCGGCCTCACCCTTGCAGGCAAGACCGACCCGTTTTTTATTTACTTATTAGAAACTTAAATCTAATAAATTTATATCATCATTTCACTTCACATCTTCCATTACTTTGATGATATTGCAGCCATACGCACTATTCGTATCAGAATTATAAATCGCCAAATGCACTTCAGCAGATGTTTTGTCATAACAATATTTCGGATCATCAACCATATGAAAGGCTAAAAATTTACCACTTCCAGGACGACCATCGTCAATTTTGGCATCAAATTCGCTCGCCAATTTGGATGGCAACGCTGATTTATTTGAACTTTTTCGTGTAGCACCTGAACCAATGTCGCTGTTTAAATATTTAAACATGATGGCATTGTGATTATCCAAAGATTGATAAAAAACATTATTATAAAGTTCATTTGTTGTATTGTGATTGAGATAATTACGCGCACCAGATGTTTTTGTAATGTTGTCACCAACTTTTTTCCATCCCAAAAATGAAATATAAATTTTTTTATCAAATGATGAACTTGGAAATAAACTTTGCATATATCCAATCTGCGTTAAATAGGCATTTGAATCTTTATACTCAATTGGTATTGCATCACTTTCATAAAAAGTTAATTTATAATTATCCCATTTTTCTATTAATTTCGCCAACAATAACATGTGCATTGTGGTTGAAAATGGTCGTATTGAATTATAACTTCCATTTATTTTTTGATTATGAATTCTACTAATAATGCCATAATGACCATATGACGCATTATAATCACATCTTGCTACACCATCACTTGTAAATTCTGTATATTTACGACACGTCTTCTCATCCAAATTCCCCGGCACCACCCTATACGTATCATAAAACTGATGAAAGGCTTTCTCGTAGTAATCAAATTCAAATATAATTCTTTGGATTTTAGCTCTATCTACTATTTGTCTTCCAACTAAAAGAGAACCAACTAATAAAGATAATATTAAAAGAACAATAGATAATTCTATTAAAGTAAAAGATTTTTTAAATATAAGAGATGATGCAAAGTTTAAA